>CAZLZI010000079.1:0-1566 GCA_964563965.1 uncultured Candidatus Saccharibacteria bacterium | reverse complement strand
GAGCTAAAAGAAAACCCACCTAGTTTAACTGCAGATCCAAATATGCCACAATAAAGTAATAATAATAATCAATGAAAATGCCTAAAACTATACTGTACAAAACAACCCCAACTCCAATATTTAGCGGAATATATATTTCAGAAAGTTACAGATAATGGCAGCGGGGGAACAGATAGCTTCAATAACTGTACATCCGCAAGATACATTGCCAACTGGTACGGAGCTACAGCCTGATTCAAGACAACAAGGTAATTTAATTGCAGCCGCGTTGAATAAAACAGCTCCTGCTACAATGAATGATAGAGTAACAGTCCTACAAAACATTGATGCTTATGCACAGCGCTTAGAAGAGGAGGTTGCTCAAATAGCCAGGCCAGACCAGGATCCCAATGATACAGAAGGGCACAGGCATACAGCTGAGGTTCTTAAGCCCATTGAGAGAGATTTTTACGTGGCAAACGGCATTCAGTCTATATCGGCCCAAGGATTTCAAGAATTTGTTGGGAAATATCCACATCCACAGGATTTTGCACAGGCCTTTAGAAACTACGCAACCAGAACATATATACCAGACCCTGCTAAGTTAGAAAACGTACTAGTGCGCGCAATCTACGGTAAAAAGTGGGAATACTGGACACAGCTAACTCTATTAAAACAAGAGGCTAGGAGAAAAGAAAGTCTAACGCTTTTAAAACAAGCAGGAAGTTTGCTTGTTCCCAGTCCTGCACATAAAGGTCGTTGCGATGATTCACTGACTGCAGGTCCCAACTTCTTTGCCATTGCAGACGGCGTGGAAGCCGGAGGTTATAGATCTGGAGAACTGGCTAATTTTATGACAACGAGAGCAAAAGAAGTGCTAAGCGGAGATCCTCCAAGCACAGAACGTGTGGCAAAACAAGCACTGTGGAAGGTCCTTGCTGAAACCGCACAGGAGATTGAAAACCAACAAAGAAAGGCACTATCCCTAAAGGATAAGGGAAAAAGCCTGGGAGACGTTATACATGTAACTTCTATCGATACAGTGGGTGCTATTGCTGTTATATCCGCAGAAGCAGATGGACACTTTTTGAATTTGGTTAACTTAGGCTCTTGTAGAACAATAATTATTAGCCAAGACGGGGAAATAAAGTTGATTACAAAGGATCGAACTAAACTATACGATGAGTCCCCACAAGGAACTCTTTTTACCGCTGCTGAAAAAAGGAAAAGGGAGGCGCATATAGTAACTAGTAGTGCAACGAACCCATCAAGACTGGATTTTTATCGTGTACCCGTTACTAAGGGAGATACTATAATTACAGTCAGTAACGGTGTCACACAAGATCTTGATGATGCAGAATTACATAAGTACTTGCAACACGCACTTGCACCAGATTTGCGTGAAGAGTCACCAAAACATACCCCGCAAGAATGGGCAAACGGCATTGCGAGAAGTGTGACAGCGTATCCTCCTCATGACGACGTGGCCGTGTTTGTATCCGTCTTAGATAAGCTATGAGTTAAGTCTTACGGGCATTACTATATGAATATAGTTAGTGCCATCAAGAGGTCGTATTACACACGGGG
>CAZLZI010000078.1:0-1581 GCA_964563965.1 uncultured Candidatus Saccharibacteria bacterium | reverse complement strand
ATGACTGTATCAAAGAATTATAAGGCTAGAAACACAATTGGTGCTTTACTTGGTGAGACGGTTCTGATACAAGAATCTAAGCCATTTGCAAAAGATGTTAAATGGGAGGTTATTTCTAAGGAATAAATTACATGATACAGGTTGGAAGTAGGCTAAAAGTAGCTGACAATTCAGGAGCAAAGTTATTAGAAGTCATTGGTATTCCCGGTGCTTCAAGAGTGCGCTTTGCCAAGATAGGTGATATCGTAACTGTTGCTGTCAAAGGTGCTTCCTCAACAGGCACTGTTAAGGACCATACTATGATGAAAGCAGTAATTGTTCGAACCCGCAAAGAAATAAGAAGGAAAGATGGTAGCTATATCAGATTTGATGATAATGCAGCAGTAGTTATTGATAAAGCAAAGAATATGATTGGAACTCGTGTTTTCGGTCCAATTGCTAAAGAAATTAGAGACAAAGGATATCTTAAGATTATATCCCTTGCAAAGGAGGTCTGGTAACAAGATGAAACTAAAAAAAGGTGACAAAGTTCAAATAATAGCAGGAAAAGAAAAAGGTAAGCAAGGTACTGTAAAAAGAGTAGTCGTAGAGAAAAACATGCTGGTTGTTGAAAATATTAATAAAGTCAAAAGACATGTAAAGCCCGGTGCGTTATCCAAAGACGGTGGTATTGTAACATTTGAAAAACCAGTTCATGCCGGTATTGCCATGCTCATCTGTGAGAAATGTGGTAAGCCTGTTCGCGTTGGCTACTCGATAGTAAAAGATAAAAAGTATAGAGTTTGCGTTAAGTGCAAGGAAGTACTAGATAAATAATGCCGTTGTCAAAGTCATTTAAAACAGATATAGTTCCAAAGCTTATGCAAGAGTTGGGTTTGAAAAACCCAATGGAAGTTCCAAAACTTCTCAAAGTAAGCGTCAACGCAGGTGTCGGATCTTTTCGGGATAATAAAGAAGCATTAGAGTCATTTACAGCCGAACTTGCAGATATTTGTGGACAGAAGCCTGTTCTTAAAACTGCCAGAATTTCAGAGGCTGGTTTTAAGATTAAAAAAGGTGATGTTGTCGGAGTGAGTGTGACCCTTCGAGGGGAACGTATGTGGGCATTTGTTGAAAAGTTCATAAGTGTTGTTTTACCAAGAGTAAGAGATTTTAAAGGTGTAAATCCTACTTCTTTTGACAAAAATGGTAATTTTTCAGTTGGTATTACAGAACACACAATATTTCCGGAAGTGAATCCTAATATTGTTAAAGGTATAAGAAGTTTGCAAATAACATTTGTTACAAGCAATACAGAGAAAGAAAAGAGCAAGGCGCTCCTTAGTATGATCGGAATGCCTTTTAAGAAGGAAGACTAATATGGCAAAAAAATCAATGATAGCAAGGCATAAAAGAGTAAAACGCTTTAGTGTAAGAGAACACAACAGATGTGAATTATGTGGTAAGCCGAGATCTTTTATGAGAAAATTTGGAATGTGCAGAATTTGTTTTAGGGAGTTGGCTCTCAAAGGGCAATTACCCGGTATAAAGAAAGCAAGCTGGTAATATGGATCCAATAGCAAATATGTTAAGTACAATAAA
>CAZLZI010000077.1:0-1727 GCA_964563965.1 uncultured Candidatus Saccharibacteria bacterium | reverse complement strand
CCCACGACATCCGCCTCCACAGGGCGGCGTTCTACCACTGAACTACAGTCACCACAATTAAACCCTGCTATTTTAACATTAATTGGTTATTTTCCGCACCCATGCATTTATATCTAAAAATCTATCCGCATATGTGAAAGTGTATTTCTCACCTACATTGGAAATGTAGTCTGTTATGTAATAATTAACATATGGATGATAGAGAAAGATAGCAGGAGTTTCTTCATGTACCACTTTTTGAAACTGCTTATAATGTACAACTCTTTTTTCACTCTGGAGTGTGTTTCTTCCTTCTTCTAGAGCTCTATCCGCTCGTACCTGTTCAAAGCCAGATAAATTTAACCCTGGATAATGCTTTTGAGTTGAATGCCAATTAACATATCTATCTGGGTCTCTCCCAATCTCTTGCCCATATAGCAGTAATTCAAACTTACGCGGTTTAACAACACTATCGGTAATTTTATCAGGATCAATGAATTTAATTTCGATGTCCAAATCAAGCTTGTCTTCCCAAATATCTTGCAGTTGTCGTGCTAGAGTTCTGTGTGCGGGTAAATCTGGTGCTGTCAGGACTAATTTTCTCGTTGAGGATAAATCGTCAGTGTAAACTTCATCGTATGGGTCAAAACTTAGACTTTCATCTGTAAACACACTTCGACTAATTGGTCCTTGGACGGGTATGCCATAGATAGATACAAGTTTGTCTTTAGGCAGTACTTTTTCCAGCTTTTGTCTTAAATCTCTATCTTTTAATACCTCATCTTGCAGGTTAAAGTAGATAGCATAGTAGACACTTTGAAGCGGGAATTTATAATTTCTAAAAGATGGTACCTCTATTTCATCCGGATAGATGAACCCATCTACTTCTCCCAGTTTTGCTCCTATTAGCAATTCTTCTTCATTTGCATAGTATTTAAAAACAAGCTTTTTAAAGTTTGGCGTTGTGGTTGTATTGATTAGGGATACTTCTTTAACTTCTGGCCCCTGTCTTCTAACAGCAATTATCTTATAAGTACCACTTGAGACGGGCATTAAAGGATTGTCATTTTTAATAGATTCATTTTTCATTATGGGTGCAGTTAGTAAGTTTAAGAAGGGAGCGTATTTATTTGGTAAAGTAAATCTAACTGTTCTAGCATCAATCTTATCTGTTGCCACATCCCTAAGTTGAGGTAAGTTAAATGAAGTATATATTAGATCATCAGCGGTAATTGTAGAGCCATCAGACCATTTTTGATTTTTCTTAATGGTAATAGTGTAAGAGATACCATCAGCCGATGTTTTCCAGGTTTCAGCAAGATCAGGTGTAATTGAACCATAGATATCATACTTAAACAGGCCTCTGTAAATAAGACTGGCAACAGTTCTTTCGTGTCTATCCTGCGCTTGGTGAGGCAAGAACGACTTAGGCTGACTAGTTCCGCCTTCAGTAAATGAACTAACTGGCAATACCGAGATAAAGAAAGCTTGTATAGGGATCAGTAGTTTTATAAAGAACGCTACCATATGCACTATTTTAGCACTTTAATCTGTTTTATACTTTGGATGAACTTGATGAATAAATCAGTAGTTATGGTATAATTTTGAGGTTTTATGGCTAGATGGCCCCATCGTCTAGTGGTTAGGACGTCAGGTTTTCATCCTGTTAACAGGGGTTCGATTCCCCTTGGGGTCACCATAAGATATTTCCAATAAAGTTGCAAATAGGTGATCAGGTGGTCACCCGT
>CAZLZI010000076.1:0-1819 GCA_964563965.1 uncultured Candidatus Saccharibacteria bacterium | reverse complement strand
GCCGGTTTTTCAGACCGGTGCCGTGACCACCTTGGCTACCGCCCCATCAATAACCCTCACATTTTATCAGTAATGCACTTAAAAATCTAATATTGTTAAGATGTCGTAAAAAAGTCGAACTAAGCTTTTTTTTTGGTAACAGGTTGTTTGAAACTTGAAATTTAAGCTCTATATACCATATAATCTCTCAATGTTAAATCAAATATTTGGACCAAGTGAGATCCGATTACTTATTGATCTAGTGTTAAGTCTTATTGCTGGAGTTATTATAGGATCTGAACGCGAACTTCGAAGAAAACCTGCAGGCATAAGTACACATACAATGGTTATTGTCGGAGCTATGCTTTTTACATTTATATCATCTGAGGTAGATCCAGCGTCAATGTCACGAATCGCCGCTCAAGTTGTATCAGGTATAGGATTCTTAGGAGCAGGACTCATTATTAAGGAAGGTAGTAATGTCGTAAACTTGACTACAGCAGCCAGTCTATGGGTTTCTGGAGCAATAGGAATGGCACTCGGCTTTGATTATCACGTAATTGCTATGATGGTTACTGTTGCGGTAACTTTGATACCTCGTATTCCCCATGTAATGAGAAAAAGTCCAGAGTTATAGGAAAAAGAATAAGGCAGAAGTCGTATCCTGTCTGACCATCTTGAGGGTATCTCCTTTAGATCATTATCGAGTAAATACAATGTATCTTAGACACGGCATATAACACTGGCTTTTTCTGCTCTTTAGTCTCTACCACGTTGCGCTGATCTAGCTAAAAAGTATTGCAGTAGTACAGTGGTATTCTTCTTGTTGATGGTAAATACATTAGTGTTAAGGGGTATGAGCATAAGATCCCATTTGTTTATGGCATAGACTTTCTTACACACGATATAACAACATATGTTTTCTCCGTAGCTAAAAACTACGTGTTTCTTAAAAAATTCTTTACCTCTTCAAGAATCTTAAATCACCTGCATCACTATCTTGTATCAGACGACAATACAAATTTCATCACTGATTGTTTATATATCTAACCACAAAACAAGCTAGATTTAGATCTTTGAATGTCTTTGAGTCTTTTCATCACGCAGACTTGTGGGTTAACGGGTGAATATAAAAAGAAGACTACAGTATTTACTGACTGTACAAGTAAATTCAGACACGTAAATGGTAAAAATTCATTGTCAATTTCTGCAAACTACAATGTTGATATAGCAATGTTTTCTTGAATTCCAGGTGACCAAATTTGAACGGTAACTACTCTTTACCTCCATCGAAGCATGCAGCGTATATCTCAGATGCAGCCTTATTAAAACTCCATGTTTCAAAAACATCACGCTCAGCCATTTCTACTTCTTTACAAGCATTCCTTATAACACTAACATTCAAAACATAAGGCTCGGGAGGATGGGGCTTATCCAGATGCCGTGGTTCTCCCACTATTTCCGCTGCTATAATCCGTTTGTAAAAAAGTTCACGTGACTCCAACTCGTCAAAATCTGCGTCAGCCAACACTGGGTCCCATTCTGTGATCATAGACAACAAGCGAGTGTTAGCATCAGCACGGCCTGCAGCACCCAGTATGCTCAGATCCCACGCATCTTTCGTTAAAGGCGGGTACCACGCCGTGTCCTCTATATGAGCTATTTCAGCGTAATACATATCTAAACGATGCTCTAGAGATGATTTAGGGGGTACTTCAGAAGAAGGTTTTTCTGTGGCGAAGGAGATGGTCATGATAATAAACTACGTTTGTAAACTTGACACTAATTTATTTCCTTGTCATCCATGTATTTTAATATAACTTTCTGTTTTTTTTGGAGC
>CAZLZI010000075.1:0-1923 GCA_964563965.1 uncultured Candidatus Saccharibacteria bacterium | reverse complement strand
GTCCACCCAAGCTTATTATCACGAGTCTTTCGTAAATCTTTAAGATCGCTTTCAACTTTATCTAGGTTATCAGTAAAGGCAACCAAATTTCGTTCCTTTAAGGCAATTTGAGCTGCTGCTGTGTGCTTTTGAATTGCAGCTACATCACTCCTGAGTGCCAGTACCGGTCTTATTAAGACCATGTAGGAAATCATAAACAGTATTAGAACGACCCCCAATACAATCGAGCCTCCAATACCTAAGCGCTTGCCGATTGACTTAAACTTACCGCCATTACCTTGCGCGGGCTTCCATATTTTAGGTTGATTCATCTTACTAACTAGCTCCTTTCGCAGCAATTATTGCCATTGGTGTCTTTATGATCACCAGTAAATCATACAATATTGAACGCCTATTTGCATACTCGGCATCCATTTTTATTCTTTCAAAAAAACCGATCTTAGATCTTCCGCCAATCTGCCAAACACCTGTAATACCAGGCTTGATAGTAAGTACAGTATCAATGTACTCTGCGCTATCAGGAAACTTTTCACGTTGCTCTCTTAATTCAAAAGGGTAGTATGCTCTAGGACCTACTAAACTCATATCTCCAAAGAGAACATTGAGAAACTGCGGTAATTCATCAATGCTGTATTTGCGAAGAAGCTTTGCCCCTGCGATGTATCTTGGATCTTCATCGGGGTTTAATTTATAGTTATTTTCTTTGTATTTTGTGTGCCACTCAGGGTGATCCAACAACCACTGATGTGCGTTAGGTATCATAGACCTAAACTTATACATTTTGAATTCCCTACCCCCCTTACTTACCCTTGCCGGTATATCGGCAAAAACAGGCCCATTGGGAGAGGCAAGCTTTATAAAAACTGCTGCAAAAATCATAATTGGAGAAAATAACACTAACCCTACAACACCCCCTAAAACATCTATAAGTCTTTTTAGAATATCATAAGAATCCATACGTTATCAGTCTTTCAAGTATACACTATTAATAGATTTTTGAATCTTTTCTGTAAATACTTCCAAGCTAAACTTTCGTGCCTGATAAATACAATCGGTCATAAGGTATGCATCTGCATCAAACGATGTAAGAGTCTCGCTAAGAGCCTCTACTGTTTGCTCAGTATAAAACTTGCCTGTTTTACCAGAAATAACTGTTTCTAGCACACCTCCCTTGCCGTAAGCAATTACAGGCTTACCGCAAGCCATAGCTTCAAGTGGAACAATTCCAAAGTCTTCACATTGGGTATTGATCAGTGCCTTACAAGAAGCAAGGAGTGTAAGCTTGGTCTTCTCATCAACATAACCTAGTATCTCAATATTGGGGTGTCCCTCAGCCAATTTCTTGTAGGCAGCTAGCTGCTCACCGGTACCAACAACCTTCAACCTATCTCCTGTTTGAATACAGGCTTCTATTGCCTGATCTACTTTTTTCCAAGACACAAGTCTTGAGATCACAAGATAAAAGTCCTCTTTAGTAAGCTTGACGCTTTCATAAAGTTTAATATCTACAAACGGATACACTATCTCACTACCTCTACCGTAATATCTTTGAATTTTGCTTTGCGGAGTTTTTGAATTGGCCAACACTTTATCACTGCGCTGGGAAGCAACATAGTCCCAAGTTCTATGGTAAGTACTTACTATCTTTAAAAAACCTAAGCAGACTTTTGTGATCAAGTTACTTGAGGAGAATGCAAAGTTTTCAAAGTAGTCATGAAATTCCCAGAACATTCTCGGAGGTGAGTTCACATATGAAATGAGGTATGTGTTTGGCTTAGTAATAACACCGTGAGCAAATCTCGCAGACACAGAAATGACCACATCAAATTCATCAAAGTTAAAACTTTCAAAAGCTAGAGGGTAAAAGCCAAGACATGCATAAAACTTGTTCAGCTTCTTTTTAGCAGGTAAATACTGCATAAA
>CAZLZI010000074.1:0-1963 GCA_964563965.1 uncultured Candidatus Saccharibacteria bacterium | reverse complement strand
GCGGACATTAATCACATAATAACACCAATATACTAACAATTCACCTCTCAAACAAAGTAAATACCCTGCTCGAATATTGCGATTCAATACTTTTTAAGTACTTAAAATGGCCAAATTTACACAAAGCTTCTTCAAGCCTAGGCTAAAAAAAGCTAAACTTATTACATGACTCATAAAACAGTACTTGATCATGAACTTAGACACGGGGAATCTCTACAGTTAGTAGGAGTCCCTGAACAAATTAGACACAGCTTTGCTGTTGCCGAATTCGTTACTGGCAGTCGCGATTTATTGCTATACGGCGGTGCTGTGAGAAACCTTATACTCGAGACTGAAACCACCTTACCAGACTATGACTTTATCGGAGATTTCGATCCTGACCAGTTAGTGCAGAGACACCCTGACTTAGTAGTAGGGAGATGGGATGAAGTTCAAACACTTCGTTTAAGAATTGGGCAAGGCACGTATGACTTTACATGGAGCAAAAAAATTGAGGAGAGGTTAAGGCGAAACGATATTACTATATCAAATCTTGCAATGACTAAAGAAGGAGAGGTCTTAGATTTTTTTGAAGCACTTGGGGATTTACAAGCTAGTCAGATAAGAATGATCGAGCCTGATAGTAAGCTAATTGAGGACCCAACAAGAATCTTACGAGCATTTCGATTTGCAGCAGAGCTGGGGTTTAAAATTGAAGAAGAAACACTTCAGGCAATCAAAAGACAAGCCCCGTTATTAAGAACCAGCCCTAATTTAAGTGATGATTATTTTCAAATACTAACTATTCAGGAAATTGAAGTTCGTGATGCGATCCTTGCAATGATTGCAAACTACGGAATAGACAAATACATAAATGTTGAACCACAAATGTACAGAGATTATGAGGTATACGCTTTAGAACAGGATTTGCACACAAACAGACAGGTAGGAAAAGTTCGGGAAATGTTTACAGACAACCGACTATACTTAGTCGGAGGAGCACTACGAGACATGATTTGGAAAAAGCGATACATGAACGACTTGGATTTTAAAATTGAGATGGGTACGGACGATATGGTCCACATTTTAGAAGAACAAGGATTCACTAGAGCAGCCGACTATAATACATCCGAAGGTCAATACTACATAAGCGAACAACCTGGTGTGGTTGGGTTCGTGTTCGGAGGTGTAGATATACATTTAGCATCCATTCCAGTAGGCAGTACCATAGAATCGATAATTGGTAATGGGGATCTTAACTTCAGCTGTTGTATGTACGATATCCATTCAGGCCGAATTATTAACCCCGACACAGTTGAGAATATCAGATTGAAGAGACTCAGGTTTGCCTCCCCTGAAAAAGCCCGTAATGACCCTACTATAATAACGAACGCATTGAAGCAAATAGCACGTTTACCTGACATTGAAATTGATGAAGAAACCGCAGCTATAATAAAAGCAGGTACTGGGCAGTTGAGGGAATTCTACGAATTAGGTCCTGCATTTAAATACAGGTTAGCTGATCTGTGTGGCCAACTAAACTCTGAGGCGGTATATAGAATACTTGGAGCTGACGTAGTAGTGTTAGATGGTTTTGAGCGAAAAAAACAAAAATTAAAAACAGGACTTGGATATACTTCTATGCCACTTTCTGATCTTACACCTGAAGATACTCAACATGTTTATGAACTTATAAGAAGATCGTACGGAAAAAATTACGACGATGGAAAGGCTAGATCAAACGGTGCAAACTCTATAATCTTTGAACGGGATGCGGAAGGCAGGATTGTAACATGTTGCTTAGTGGACGGTGAACGGCTTTATACTGTAGCTGCAAGGCAAGGCTATGATTGGATGCGTATTGTCGCTGATGCGGCATCCCATAACCCAAACATCTGGCTTACAGCAGGCAGTGCCTACCCTAAAATCCACGCTTTTTGTTCAGTTGCGGGGTTAAGAATCGAAAGAAACCCTGAAGTAATTA
>CAZLZI010000073.1:0-2055 GCA_964563965.1 uncultured Candidatus Saccharibacteria bacterium | reverse complement strand
AATTAAGGGCGTTTTGTGTACAATAAGCTTAACTATGGCAACATTAAAAGAATTACGGAATGTAAGAATAGAAAAACTAAAAACTCTAAGATCTATGGGAATAGATCCATATCCAGCAGTATCTTATAAAGATACAATTTGCGCTGATATTGAAAGTAATTTTGATGCTTTAAATGGTAAAACTGTGAATGTGTCTGGCCGCGTTATGTCTCTGAGAGGGCACGGCAAATTATTGTTTGCTGATATAAAAGACTATTCCGGCAAAGTTCAGCTATACATAAAAGAACAAAATATTAATACTCCTAACTATAAATATAGTGAGTTGGCGTTTAATGATCTACATCTCCTTGATGTTGGGGATTTTATAGATGCGCAGGGTGTTGTTACCAAAACCCAAAGCGGGCAGATTTCTGTCGAAGCCTCCAAGATCCGTATCTTAACAAAAGCATTAAGGCCTCTGCCTGATAAATGGGATGGCCTAAAAGATAAAGAACAGAGATCTAGAAGAAGATATTTAGATACCACTGTAAATGAAGATGTTTTTCAAAGATATATTAGAAGAGCAAAGTTTTGGGAAGCACACAGAGAATTCTTTAAGAAACATAATTTTTTTGAAATAAATATACCTGTACTAGAGCATATTCCAGGGGGCGCGGATGCTAAACCTTTTGTAACTCATATGGATGCAATAGACCAAGATTTCTATCTTAGAATTTCGCATGAACTTTATCTAAAAAGATTAATTGGTGGAGGTTACGACAGAGTGTATGAAATAGGTCCAAGATTTAGAAATGAAGGGCTGTCTGATGAACACCTACCTGAACACATGGCGATGGAGTTTTACTGGGCATACGCCGATTGGCAAAAAGGGATGCAGTTTGTTGAAGACCTGTTCACATTTGTAATTAACTACGTGTATGGTGATAAAAAAGTGTTTAACATCCGTGGCTTTGAAGTAGATTTTTCTAAAAAATGGGAGAGAGTAGATTTTGCAGAAATTATGAAAGAAAGATATGGGATAGATGTCCACAACACTACCGTTGAGGAAGTTGGAGTTTTACTTAAGAAGCATAATATAAAAGGGGATTTCCAAAATAATTTGGAAAGAGGTATTGATAATCTCTGGAAAGGTATTAGAAAAGATCTAGCCGGTCCACTCTTTTTAATAAATCATCCGAAATATCTTTCACCATTGTCCAAATCAAAAGTAGATGAGCCATTTATTGTTGAAAGATGTCAGCCAATTGTTGCAGGTTCTGAACTTGGTAATGGCTGGTCTGAATTAAATGATCCGCTTGATCAGTTCGAGAGATTTAAGAAGCAACAGGAGTTAAGGAATGGTGGCGATGAAGAAGCCCAGTGGTTAGATATAGATTATGTTGAAATGCTTGAGTATGGTATGCCTCCTACTTTTGGCTGGGGGCATAGTGAGCGAGTGTTTTGGTTTTTAGAAGACGTTACTGCACGAGAAGGGGTCCCGTTTCCTCAATTAAAACATGAAGTAGATCCGGTCACTGTTGATATTTATGGACTGGAAAATATCTATATCAAACCTAACACTCATAAGTCGCATGACACGCCAATAACTGGCAAACTACCGACACGAGAAGAAGCGCAAAGACTTTTAGAAGAACATGTAAAAGAACCTTATCAGCTTCTTCATGCCAAAATGGTTGCAAAAGGACTTGAAGCGTATGCTCAAAAGTATAATGAAGATAGGGAGCTGTGGTATATAACAGGACTTCTTCATGATCTAGACTATTATGAATATCCTGTAGAACATCCGCATAAATCACTTGACTGGTTTAAAGAAAAAGACTTTCCAAGCTCTCTCATACAAGCAGTAGCTGCGCATGCGCATGATAGAACAGGTGTTGAACCTAAAACAAAACTTGATGCAGCAATTTGCGCTGTAGATGAAATGTCCGGTTTTTTGTATGCCTACTCACTAATGAGACCCAGTGGTTTTGAAGGTATGGAAGTCTCCTCTGTTAAAAAGAAATTTAAAGATAAAGCGTTTGCTGCAAAGATTGACCGTGATGAAATAAAATATGG
>CAZLZI010000072.1:0-2200 GCA_964563965.1 uncultured Candidatus Saccharibacteria bacterium | reverse complement strand
TTTTTAAGCTTAGTAACAGCATCTGCAACGTTTTCAGTTACTGTACCGTTCTTGGGGTTTGGCATGACGCCTGCAGGACCTAAAATTCTAGCTACGGTGGCAAGTTTTGGCATATATCTTGGTTCTGCCACTAAGAAATTAAAATCAACATGTGGTTTAAGTGCACCAGATGTTATTTTTGCTAAATCATCTTCAGTTATTTCTAAATCTGCATTTGGAACTGATTTTGAAGCAAATACCGCGACTTTGACCGTTTTACCTGTGCCGTTTGGTAGAACTGTTGTAGTTCTAATCATTTGATCTGCTTTTGTAATATCTAAATTAAAGTTAATATGTGCCTCAAGACTTGCAACAAACTTAGTCTTTGAGCTCTGGGTAGCTTGTTTTATAGCTTCTGTTAAGGATAGGGGAGTCTTAACATCTTTTTTCTGTGGATTTACTTTTTTCATATTATTTTTCTACCTCAACACCCATTGATCTTGCACTACCTTCGATGACTTTAACTGCTTGATCTAAGTCATGTGCATTTAAATCTGGCATTTTAGTCTTGGCAATTTCTTCAACTTGTTTTCTTGTTAGTTTGCCAACCTTATTTTTATTAGGTACAGCAGAGCCTGATTTCAGGCCTAAAGCCTTTTTGATAAGGTCTGTTGTAAGAGGAGTCTTGGTTATAAATGAGAAGGATCTGTCTTCGTAGACCGTTATTACTACAGGGATTACACTTCCTGCCATTTTCTGGGTCTGAGCATTAAACTCTTTACAGAAATCCATGAGTGGTACACCATGTTGTCCTAATGCTGGACCTACTGGAGGTGCTGGTGTAGCAGCTCCGCCTTGTACGTTTAATTTAATATATGCTTTTACTTTTTTATTTTTTTTAGGTGCTGCCATTGTGATGTTATAAACTCTTTACTTGGGTAAAGTCAAGCTCTACCGGAGTTTCCCTTCCGAAAACTGAAACTAAAACTTTTACTTTGCCTTGCTCTTCATTTACTTCGTCAATTTTTCCTAGAAAATCAGTAAATGGGCCTTCAACAATCTTAACTGAATCCCCGGTTGAGAATTTAGTCTCAAACTTAGGTGTATCCATGGTCATAACCTTCATAAGTGTTTGGACTTCGACTTCAGCTAGGGGAGCGGGGTTTGTACCTGTTCCCACAAAGCCTGTAACACCTCTGGTTGATCTAACCGTATACCAAACATCGTCATTTAAGACCATTTGTACCAAGATATATCCTGGGTATATTCTTTCTTCTACTTTTCTCTTTTTTCCCTCGGAAACTACTATCTTTTCTTGGGTTGGGATCATGACTTTGAATACTTTATTAAGTAGGCCTAATGCCTCAACCCTTTGTTTAAGCGTCAAAGCCACCTTTTTCTCGTGTCCTGAATATGTGTGAATAACATACCATTTTGCGTTTTCAGGTACGTTATCTGAAATTATAACCATACTGTCTTTTGACATTTGTTTAGTATTTTCTGTATCCATTGTTTTCCTTAGTTAATTACTAATTCAAGCAACCTAGTATACACAAAGTCGGCGCTTGCGACAAATAGACTTACAAAGACACTAAGTCCGATAACTATGCCTGTAAGCCTCAGTGCCTCATTGCGTGTTGGCCACTTAACTAATTTTAATTCTTCGTAGGACTCTTTGATAAATTTTATCACTGACGGATTTTAGCACTTTGTTTAATAAATTTGTAGGGGTTATAATAAATCTCATGTTTATACAACTTTTTTTTGAAAATCCCATGCTGTTTCTAGTACTGGCAATTTGTCTGATTTTATCCTTAACAGTTCATGAGTTTGCTCACGCCTATGCCGCACATAAGCTAGGAGATGATACAGCTAAGTATCTTGGAAGATTGAGTCTTAATCCTGCCAAGCACTTAGACCCTTTAGGTACAATCCTTTTACTGACTTTGGGGTTTGGTTGGGGAAAACCAGTTCCTTTTAACCCAAGCAATTTGCAAAAGCCTCGTGAGGGAGGGGCAATCATATCTTTTGCAGGTCCTCTATCAAACATTATTCTAAGTATTCTCTTTGCACTTCTATATAATTTAGTAGGGAATTCAGTAGGTGTTATCTCACTATTTTTCTATTTTATGGTTTACTATAACTTGCTTTTAGCATTTTTTAATTTATTGCCTTTTCATCCATTAGATGGTTTTAAGGTTGTTTTTGGCCTTTTACCAAG
>CAZLZI010000071.1:0-2301 GCA_964563965.1 uncultured Candidatus Saccharibacteria bacterium | reverse complement strand
TAAACGTTTTTTCCAAAAATGGGTTTCTGTTTAATGCCCAAAACACAATAATATCGGCTGCTGTTGTCATATCTGGTATGTATGCTGTATCTGCTGTATTAGGGCTCTTTAGAACTAGACTTTTAAGCCATTACTACGGGGCATCTGAAACATTAGGAGTATTCTATACAGCAGATCGAATACCTAGTTTTATCTACTCGTTTTTAGTAGTTGGGACACTCTCGGTAATATTTATTCCTGTTTTCACCCAGTCTTATAAGAAGAATCATGACGAGTCATGGGTATTTGCCTCGACCGTAATCACCCTTGGTACGTTGGCGTTTTTTGTGCTTGGTATCTTAGCTTACATTTTTGCACCTCAAATAATTGGGCTTTTATCAGTTGGGAGATTTACTCAGAGTCAGCTTCACTTAGGTGTGGATTTGATGAGAATAATGTTAGTTGGCCAACTCTTTTTAGTAATTAGTAGTTTTTGTTCTGCTATTTTACAGTCGTTTAAGTATTTCTTTGTTGCTGCCCTAGCACCTGTTATGTACAACCTAGGGATGTTACTTGGAACTATTGGACTGCATTCAAGCTTTAACATTTATGCACCAGCGTTAAGTGTTATCTTGGGGGCACTACTTCACTTCTTGGTTCAGCTACCAATGTTACTGTTTGTTGTAAAGCCTAAATTTACTCTTGCACTAAAGTATAGATCTGCAGGTTTTCAAGAGCTTGTAAAGCTTCTGCCCGCCAGAATGTTTGGTTCTGTGGTAAGCCAAATTGCGCCTACTATTAATACGTCTCTTGCGGTTTTAGTATCAACTAGCTCCGTGGTTTATTTAAGAAACGCGATCCAAATTCAAAACTTTCCCGTTTTACTCTTTGGTGCGTCAATGGCGCAAGCAGCACTCCCATCCCTTTCTTTAGAGGCAGGGGTAGTGCATCAAGAGAAGTTTAAAAAAACTTTTCTGACTACTTTTCATCAGATGATGTTTTTTGTACTCCCCGCAAGTGCGCTATTACTCGTTTTGCGTGTACCTATTGTTAGATTTGCAGTGGGAACGCCAAATTATCCATGGGAAGCTACTTTAAGTACTGCGCTGGTTTTAGGTTTATTTAGTTTGTCTGTGTTTTCACAAAGTAGTGTCTTTCTTTTAAATAGAGCTTTTTATGCCCTTAAAGACACCTTATCTCCCGTTCTGGTGTCTGTTGTAACAATCTCACTAAGCACGATTATTGGGTTATTTCTCATTGTTGTAAAAGGTTATGGCATTTGGTCTGTTGCTTTGGCTTTTTCAATCGGGTCCTTTCTTGACGTCATTATCA
This sequence comes from uncultured Candidatus Saccharibacteria bacterium, assembly GCA_964563965.1. Taxonomy (GTDB): domain Bacteria; phylum Patescibacteriota; class WWE3; order UBA101185; family UBA10185; genus CAZCAQ01. Next base: position 990 of record CAZLZI010000071.1, on the reverse strand, counting down.
TGACGTTAGTTTTATCTCGTAAAGTTGGTGGCTTTTCCTTTGATGAAGTTATGGTGCCTTTTGCAAAAATCACTGCTGCGGCCTTTTTTATGGGCCTTAGCTTATACTTTCCGATCAAGATTTTGGATATCAAGTACATTGATACCTCAAGGACTATCAACCTGTTGTTGCTCACTATTATTGCGGGTGCTTTTGGTTCTCTGTCCTATCTATTCTTCACCAAGGTTTTTCGGGTTGCTGAAGTTTCATTGTTGTACAGTTTAATTAAGAAATTTAGTTTAAAATCCGTCACTGCTGAACATACCGCGGGTGTTGCTGAGGCATCTGCTGAACAATGAGTACTATCAGAAACTTTTGTATAATTGCCCATATTGATCATGGGAAGTCCACATTGGCGGATAGGTTACTAGAAATCACGCATACGGTTGAATCAAGAAAACTCCAAGCTCAACAACTCGACAGTATGGAACTGGAAAGAGAAAAAGGCATTACGATAAAACTTAAAGCCGTACGCATGTCATACACACTCGGTACGCAGGAGTTTCAATTAAACCTTATAGATACACCTGGACATGTTGACTTTTCTTATGAGGTTTCCCGGTCACTTGCTGCTTGTGAGGGTGCTGTACTTGTTGTGGATGCTAGTCAAGGCATTGAAGCTCAAACTGTATCAAATGTATATAAAGCGTTGGATGCAGGGCTGACGATAATACCTGTTCTAAATAAAATTGATTTACCAGGAGTTGATCTAGCACAAGTAGAAGATGATATTATTCAAACCTTTGGTTTTAAGAAAGACGAGCTTCTCCATGTTTCGGCAAAAACTGGAGAAGGGGTTGAAGAGTTAATCAGGACTATAATTGATAAAGTGCCTCCCGCACCTTCTCATGATGAGAAAAACTTTCGGGCACTCATTTTTGATACTTATTACGATGACTTTTTAGGAGTAGTTGCCATTGTTAGGGTGGTGGAGGGGGTCATATCTCAGGC
>CAZLZI010000070.1:0-2384 GCA_964563965.1 uncultured Candidatus Saccharibacteria bacterium | reverse complement strand
TCACCATAAGATATTTCCAATAAAGTTGCAAATAGGTGATCAGGTGGTCACCCGTTCTTATGCTTGAATATTACCCATTACCATCTTAGCCACATCGTTGAGGAGTGGGAGTCCTGATAAGTCTGGATTAAACCCTCTTATAAATGGAATGGATACTAAATAAAGCTTTGACTCCTCAGCCTCATCATTTACTGCTTGAAAAGCATCATCTATTGCAAGACCTGGGAGATACAGGTAGTTGTCTTTAAGCATGCACCCTTGAGGTAGATCAGATAAGGCCAAGTTATCTGCTGGAATTTTAGCTTGGGTTACTACTTTGGTTCTCACTAAATCCTTGAACGGGAAGTCCTCTATATTCATGTTTGCCTGACCAATGCAGTTTATTAAAAGGTCATAGCGTAATACGGTACCTTGATAAGAAATTTCACCATTAAGTAAGTCCGCGTTGAAGCCAAGTTCCATGTTTTCAAGTACGCCAGCTCTGTAAAGGGCAATGAGTTCTTCAACAGATCTATATGGAACAAACATAACAACATGGTTATAAATAGGCATAATATAGTTCCGAAGTCTTAACATATCTTTTGCAGATAAATTTTTTGCATGAAAGTTTAAGGTATAAATAGTGTCTTCCATTGCTTCTTTCCAATAAAGTGGTGTTCTAAGCTTTTCAGTTTCTTTCATCAAAGCTAATTTAGTTTCATAAGTGGAAAAGTCTTTTACGCCTTCTCGCGCAAAATAATACGCACAGAACTCTTCGATACTTAAATCTTTTATCTCCTGATATGTTTGCGGATCTTTTAGCTTGAGAGTGTCTAAATAAGATGTTTTATAAACATAATCCAATGATAAGAAACCATTATTCTGTTCTATATTTCTCATAATATCTTCTTTAGATATATATTCATATTTTCTGATTCTTGGGTGTTCAAGGTGATATCTTATATTAGGTAGTAATCCTTTTCTTGAGTGCATGGTAATTTTAAAGTTTGGAGTGTTCGTATTCTGTCTAAATTTAAGCCCCGAAGTAGTAGTTAAAAACTCCCCATGTTCTCGAGCAACAGTTCTTATAGCATCTATTGCAGTAAGAGATGACCCAAGAATACCGATCCGTTGATTAGAGATCAGTTTTAATTTCCTAAGTGGATAGGGAGAGGCTAAATAGTGAGACTCATCCGCTAATGGCCAACTATGTCCCGTTGCAACAATTACATAATCAAAATCATACTGTGCGTTAGTAGATACAACTTTAAAGCTATGGTTTTCTTTAGCTACATTAAGTATGTTTTCAGAAGGATATAGCTTAACACTTAACTTCTTAGCTTTAGCCTCGCTTAGATAGTGCTTGAAGAGACTCTCAAGATACTTACCAAAGAGTATTCTTGGTAACACAATGTCTTCATTAATATCACTATCTTTTAGACCATAGGTCTGTTTTAAAGCTGCATCCTGCTCTCTAAGCCAGTCATGAGGTTCAATGGCTAACTCTGGCAGTTCTTTTGACGCAATATTAAGTTCATGCTCCGTATTGTTCCATTCTGGAGAATAAGGCATACCCGCTCCAAAGGCTTCCCCCCTTTCAAAGATAGAAAGTTGTAAATTGGGTTCATTTCTTTGGACAAAAGCTTTAAGCAAGTATAAAGCTGTAGCTCCGCCACCGATAATAGCTATAGTTGTAGTTTTACTGTTCATGCCAAGGGAAATACTAGCATACGATAAAAATCGAGTGAAATTTCTGGAGAGATGTGACATATACATATATCCTGTAACATCTGTTACAGTGTCAATGTGATAACAGTTTATGAAATAGTACATCAACTACTTAAAGAGGACGATATAGCCTTAGAAGCAGCACGCAGGGGTATTTTAAACCTAAGCTCCTATGCCAAGCTAATAAAAGCTGATGTTGAAGAAAAGACACTCAAAGAGGTTAGACTTGGTACTATAGTTGTAGCTCTTTCAAGATGTATTCCTCGTGTAATAGCCCAAGTACCGCCGCTTATCCCATCACTTTGTGTTCAAGATATTAGTATTCGAGCACCTTTATTTGAAATAAGCTTTGAAAAAACATCAGCCGTCTTAAAGAAAGTATCGACTTTATCGCACATATGGTTAAACCAAGGTTTTTTTACACTTACAGAAGGACTTGGTGAGGTTACAATTATAAGTGATGCCGTGTTAAGATCTGAAATCAAAGCTCATTTTAATACACGACCAAAAGGGGAGTATACTGACCTTGTTGGCATAACTGTACGGTTTGATGAACAAGAATATTTAGAAATACCTAATGCTATATTTAGTTTGATCAATGCTCTCTCTGTTAAACGAGTAAATGTTATTGAAGTAGTATCAACCTATACAGAAATATCTTTTATTGTGAGATCGAA
>CAZLZI010000069.1:0-2507 GCA_964563965.1 uncultured Candidatus Saccharibacteria bacterium | reverse complement strand
TTAATAGGTATGGTTAAATCGCCAGAGGTAATCAATCCTGTGACAAACTATGAAAGAGCCTTGCAAAGAAGAGATGAGGTTTTATCTCTGTATGCGAGAAACGAATACATAGATGCAAAGAACCTGGCCTTTGAAAAGACCCTTCCGATTGGTTTAAATGTTTCTCCTAGAAGTGCTTCATTTTTACATTTCGTAGACTATGCTTTGAATGAGTCCCTGGAAAAACTAGAAAAAGACACAGCTTTGGATTTAAAGGGCTATAGTATTCACACCACTTTGAATTCTGATTTGAGTACTTTTTCTGAGAATGTAGCAAAACAAAAGATCGATAAGATAGGTAAGAAAAACAGAGTTAGTAATGCATCGGTTGTCATACTTTCTCCTAAAGACTCAGCCGTCTTAGTTCTTATGGGTAGTTTGGATTATTTTAGCGAAAAGATTGACGGTGCTGTTAATGTTGCTCTTGCAATGCGTCAGCCGGGGTCGGCTTTAAAGCCAATTACATATGCTCAGGCATTTTATGAAGAAAAGCTAACTCCGGATAGTTTGATAAATGATGAGAAACATTCCTTTAAAGACCGTAAAGGTAGAAGTTATACACCTCACAATTATAATGGGGTGTTTAATGGTCCTGTACCGGCACGTGTAGCGCTAGCCAGCTCCTTGAATTTACCTGCAGTGAAAGTCTTGGAAATGATAGGTGTTGAAAGTATGACAGCAGCAGCTGGAAGGCTTGGGATACAAACACTAAATGATGCTGATACGTACGATCTGAGCGTAACCTTGGGTGGGGGAGAAGTCACTCTACTTGATATGACAAATGCGTACAACTCACTAGCTCGAGGTGGGCGTTACTTACCAGTATATAGTGTGTCTCGTATACAAGATGTAACAGGGAAAGAAGTTTATAGGACAGCTACTTTTGTACCTCAAGCTGTGTGGGGAGATAGATCAGCAGAAGTTGCTGGTACTGTTACAGAGATTTTGAGTAATCCAAATGATAAGGTTCTTGGGTTTGGCAGGAATAATGTACTAATCCTGCCTTTTTCTGCAGCTAGTAAAACAGGGACTACAACAGATTGGCACGATAATTGGACGCTTGGGTATACCAAAGACTTTACAGTAGGGGTTTGGGTTGGAAATTCTGACAATACCCCAATGGCACACATCGATGGTGTAACTGGAGCAGGTCCTATTTGGCGAGAAGTCATGCTCCAAAGTCGTGACACAATAGTTCCTCCTAATCTTGTAGCTCCTCTTGAGCAAAAAAGAGCACAGAGTTTTCCAGCTACTGTGAAAAACACTGTCAATACTTTTGCGATTCTTAACCCTCCTGATGGGAGCGTGTATAGAGTCTCAAAAGATACAAGTAAGTTTGAGAGAATTAAGTTTGAATTCTCTATGCAAGAGGATTTAACAAGCGTAGAATTTAACATAAATGGAAAAGATCTTGCCGCCATTAGTACTGCAAATAAAAGCTATCTTTGGACTCCTTATGCAGGTACCTTCACGCTCAAAGCAATTGGCATTAAAAACGGCAAATCAGTTGAAGCCGTCTCAACTTTCACGGTCACTGAAGAGAAATAAACGCTTTCTTAGCGAGTTAGTACTAGTTTTCTGTGCGCTAGCACTTTTTACCTTTGCCTACGATTTTGCCAGTACAAAAATCTTTGTAACCCCAACAGTTACCACTTCTATACCGGCAGATAAAGATACTGATGTTCCTCTTGATTCTACAATATTTATTGCGTTTTCAATGCCTATGAATCAAACACTAACTAGTAGAGGTATTTATATTAATGGTACTAGAGTTACTAAGGGTATCGTGTGGAGTGGTAACACTCTAACAGTGACTCCAGACAAACCTTTTGTAAGAGACCAAGTTATAACAGTTGATATAAAAAGCGCTGTTTCCAGATACGGTATTCCTGCAAAATCATTGTCATATTCTTTCACTGCATTTTCGAATCCAAATGTTGCTATGGTGACACCTCAAGGCAATACGCCTGAGAAAGTAACCGACATTGTTATGCTCTTTAGCAAAGGTGTGAAAACAACTAAAGAGAACATTTTCACAATAACGCCAGAGGTTGAAGGGACTTATAAATGGGTAGGTAACACAGCTTTTATCTTCGAGCCAAAGGAGCTAGCAGTTGGTCAAAGATATTCAGTTACCTTGAATCGTGATTTGCAAGCAACTGACGGAGGTACGTTACCTAATGGATACACTTTCAATTTTGTAAATATGTCACCAGAAATACTAAGCTTAAAAATTGATGAAGAAACATCCGGTCCTGCAGGAAAGTTTAACCCTTTGGGTACATTATACGCCTGTTTTAATCAGCAGATAGATTTAGATAGTGCTAAGAGAAGTATGCATTTCAATGACAATATTTCTCAAGATGAAAGAGTAGGTGTAAATGTATCTGGTTTTTATGAATACAAGAAAAAGGACTCGTATTGGAGTGAGTACTGTGATCAAGAGATTGTTGATGGGCGCTATATTG
>CAZLZI010000068.1:0-2652 GCA_964563965.1 uncultured Candidatus Saccharibacteria bacterium | reverse complement strand
CATAAAGCAGCGGATAGATTTTACCCACTGCTTAGAAGATATGAAGCTATTGGTGAAAACCCTGCTGGCGGCTGGTTAATAGATGATATGTTAGTTCCTCCTCCATACGAGCCTACTCGCTTCTTACAAACCGCGTATTTAAGCAGAATAGAGGCTACACAGTGATTTATTCTTCTCTATTAATATTTACGTCTATTTTGTTAGGTACTTCAACCTTTGGTATTAGCTGTTGAGGTTGCCTAATCATCGGTAAGGCGTACATAAAAAATAGGTAACCAAGTAGTAGCAAGCCTAAAAGACCGAATAGTGTGCCGACTAAATTATTTCCAGAATTACCTTCACTATTAGCAGGTTGTACTGGTGTGGGATTGTTTATTACTGTTGACATAGTTCTCCTTTTGAAAACTTTTAATACTGCCCGTACTATGACTGCTTAGTATTACTTTTTAATGTGTGTTGTGTAAGAAGATTGTAAGTAACAATTGTTGCTTAAGATTTTATTAACCCGTTTTTGCCGTATTTCTACTTGCTTTAATACTTGGGTAAGCTGCAGCAAAAATAATCAGCGCTCCGCCTAATACTGTAAAAGTCGAAAAAACTTCAGCAAAGAATATAAGCCCAAAGAGAGCACCAAAAAGAATCTCGGCAAGCCCTATTAGACTTCCTACGCTGCCTTCTACGTACTTGAAACCTTCGATAACAGCATAGTTGGCTGCTAACATACTTAACGCATAGAAGAGCTGTGCAACCCACGCTGTGGTATCAGAAAGTGATGGTATCGGCTCGTGATTTAGCACTGCAAGAGGCGTGTTAATTACGACTTGTAGGACAAAATACCCCAGCATTATTTGAAGCTCGTGGTAATTACCTGAAAGCTTTTTTGTAAGTACTACAGTTGCAGCCCCCAGAAACCCTGCAAAACAAGTAAGTGCCGCTGCAAGAAGTTGATTGGAGTTAAGTGAAAAGCTATATATTAAAGTCATGCCAATGACTGACAAACCAAGGCTAAGTAGCTTTGTTCCATCTATCTTCTCCGATAAAAATACCTTACTGATAATGTAACCTCCAATAACTAAAGATGCATAAAAGAGTAGGGTCGCTGTACCAATTTGAAGATGTTGAAACCCGAAGTAATAAGGAGCTTGATTTAGGCCTCCAGCTAGTGCAATTAAAATAAACCAAGGCAAGTCTTTCTCAGTCATTCTTTTTAAGAATCTGTATTTAAAATTAAACACTAAGATTACTACAAGTAAAAATAGCCCTCTTGTCCATGCCTGCGAGAACTCTCCAAATGATGCACTCATCAACCTAGACCACACACCGTAAGAAGCATAGAAGATAGCAGATATTAGAATGTAGACGGTTCCTTTAAGAGATATCATGGTTTGCATTGTAGGCATTAAAAGCTGTACTATCAAATTGATGTCCGAACAAACAGACAATTTAATACCCTTGTTATTACCACTAGGACTTAAGCAAGACGAAGCGCGTCTTTACTTGTTGCTAAGAGAAAATAACAACCTGACAGCATTGCAGATCAGTCGTAAGATTGAACTTCCCAGAACTCGAGTGTACAGAATATTTGACAATTTGTTGAAATTGGGACTTGTAACCTCTCGTCTTGACTCTAGGGGGCAGCGTTATGAGGCTGCAGGTAAAGAACAACTTGAAGCACTTGTTGCTCAAAAAGAATTTGAAACAAAGACATTTAAGCAGAACCTAGAAGTTTTGGAGAAGCAATTATCCCATCTTCCTAATATGCCACAAATGGGTTCTAAGGTATTGTATTACCACGGAGTAGAGGGGTTAAAACAAGTGACATGGAATTCTCTAAAAGCAAAAGGGGAGTTGCTTACTATGGAAGTTTCAGATATGAACGCGTTTCTTGATAAAGCTTATGCCGAGGATATGCGGCTTAGATTTATTGATAATAAAGTGAAGATAAGAACCTTGACAAATACTGCCAAGATTCCACCTTGGACTGTTGTTGCTCACGAGATGGTTGAGAAGTATTGGACAATTAGGCACATACCGGAAAAACATATGAAGATAAACTTTGAGATTCTTATCTATAACGATGTATACACTCTTTACAGATATCAAGACGAAGATATCTTTTGTGTTGAAATCTACAATAAAGAACTTGCTGAAATGCAAAGGCAAGTGTTTGAGTTTATGTGGAAGGGTGCAAAACGATTTAAAGTGTTAAATAATAGGGGTGAGGCTGTATTAGTATAGGAATTGTTAATATTGCTTGTCACGTATTTCTATAACAACTGTAGAAATAATAATGTGAAAATGTGATACTTATAAAGTAGGGGGTGATTTCAGTGGAAGAACAAAAATGTATACATGAATGGAAGCCCAACGGTCTTTGGGATGGTAAAACACCTGATGGCAAACCTACAGGAGGGATTTGGTATAAGTGTACTAAATGCGGTGAAAGCGCTACCAAGCTACAAGTAGACGAGAAGGGTGGGACAATACTAGAGGATTTTGATGTCATGGGAAGGCCTATTCAACAGTAATCCGATTCAATTTTCTCAAATACTTATTGGGGGGGATTCTTTCCGATATATAGCGGGTTGTATATAGTGTTTGGCAGGGGCGGAGGGAATCGAACCCCCGATAAAGGTTTTGGAGACCTCTGTG
>CAZLZI010000067.1:0-2701 GCA_964563965.1 uncultured Candidatus Saccharibacteria bacterium | reverse complement strand
GAAATCCCCCTATATTTAACTAATAATAGAACAATTCAACAAGATGGTGAGTACAAGCAAATTCGCAAAAAGATTAAAGAAGCATTGATTAGAAGAAGGGGTGAATATTCAGTTGTTAGAAGTGAACCATCTTCTTTTTGTAGAAGCATGAAAACTGTAAAGATTATGGTTAGTGAAAAAGGGGAAGTAAAAAGTGCTAAGTTTCATAGATTGTTTTGTAACTCTTGGAATTGTCCTACTTGCTGTAAAAGGAAAGCAAACGCTGTAAGAAGGGAAATTATTGAAGTTTCAGGATTAAATAATCTGTACTACCATCTTGTTTTGACCCTTGATGGTACTAAAATACCACCAGAGTTTAAAAATTCAGAAGTCAACGATACCCATAAATACATTACGCAAAAGTTTAATCACTTTATGACTTTGCTAAAGAGAGCAAGGCAAGATTACACAAAAAAGGATGGTCAAGTTAAACATTTTGATTTTTCTAAACTTGAAGAAAAACTTAAATATGTTTGGGTAATAGAGTTTCAGGAGGGTACACACAACGCACACATGCATATCTTGTTAAATCAATTCTTACCAATAGAAGTTATACGCAAGTTATGGATGCATGTTGGTGGTGGGGTGCAAATGAAAGTAAAAAGGGTAAAAACTGTTAAAGGATTGGCAATCTATGTTACTAAGTACATTTCTAAAGGGTTAAATGGTGCTGAAAACAACCAAATTCATCTTGATTATGGTTTTAAATACTTTGAAAGAAGATATGCAATATCAAATTCCTGTAAAAGAAGGGAGAAAAATAGTATAGTACGATTGTTTGACATACTTCCTACTTTTGATTTAAAAGCAAAGTTTCTGATAAAGCAGGGTTTAGATTGGATTGTTAATGAGTTAAACAATGTTACTGATGAGGAAGTAGTTGAAGTTAGTTTTGATACTTAAATTCCTACCCACAAGATATGAAGTATTTTATTTATTGCAGAAAATCTAGTGAAGAAGATAACAAGCAAGTGCAATCTCTTGATACTCAAGAAAGAATACTGGTTGATTTTGCTACTTCCAAAAACTTACAAATAGTTGATATTTTCAGGGAATCAAAATCGGCAAAAGATGCTGGTACTAGGGAAATATTTGGTTTAATGCTTTCGAGGATTACAAAGGGGGATGCTGATGGAATATTAGTTTCACATACTGATAGATTAGCAAGAAACTATAACGATGCTGGTGATTTGCTTAACTTAATGAGTAAAGGCTTGTTAAAAGAGATTGCAACCCCTTACAGGGCATTTAATTCTGTACAGGATTATTTATACATGGGGTTTGATTTTGTGTTTGCTACTCATTATTCCGCACAATTAGGGGTAAAAGTTAAAGAAGGAATTGATAGCAAAGTATTAAAAGGCGAATACCCTACTCGTGCACCACTTGGTTACTACAACAAAGAGGGAAAAATATACATTGATGAAACAAAAGCACCCTATATCAGAAGATTATTTGAACTTTACTCACAAAATCAACATTCAATAAAGGAAATTGGCAATATTTTACATAAAGAGGGATTAAGAACTAAGGGTGGAAATAAAGTTGTAAATGCTGTAATTCATAGAGCATTGATAAATCCAATCTATAGGGGTGATTTTATGTGGAATGGAAAGTTGTACGAGGGTATTCATGAAGGAATTATCAGTAGAGAGTTGTTTGAGGCAGTACAAGGGGTTTTAGAGGGCAAGAACAGGGCAAAGAATAATACTTTCAACTTTTTATATAGGGGTTATTTAACTTGTGATGTTTGTGGATGTAAATTAACAGCAACTAAAAAGAAGCAGAAATATGATTATTACTACTGCACCAACGGGAAAAATTTGTGTACCCAACATAAAGATTACATGGATAGTGATGATATCAAGGATTTAATCTCAAACAATTTTGCTAACTTCATAATAAACAAGGAAATGTGTGATTTATCGCTGGAGCAGTACAAAGTCGATGTTAGAAAAAACAATAATTACCAAGATAGCACAAGGAATTTACTACAAAACCAACTAGCAAAGATTGAGGAAAAACTGGATAAACTGGTTGATATGAACTTAGAGGGATTATTAACCAAAGAAAAATATACAGAAAAGCAGAACAAGTTACTTACTGAAAAAGGGTTAATCCAAGAACAGTTAAAGAAACTACCAAATCAAATAACTGAAAATACTTTGGAACTTTTGGAAAAGTTTAAAGAACGCTGTTACCACTTGCAAAATCTGTTTGATGAAGGAAATGAGGAAGTAAAATCAGATTTACTTAAATCAGCACTTTGGAACTTATCAATCAGAGATAAACAAATCGCCTCATCACAATATAAACTACCCTATCAGGAACTAGCAAATGTCTCAAAAAGCAATGATATTGATACATGGCGGAGGGGGAGGGATTCGAACCCTCGTGTCCGTTAAGACGCACGGTTTTCAAGACCGGCCAATTAAACCACTCTTGCACCCCTCCAAGCTTAACCTGACCATTATACTTTATAATTTGGATTTATACATGTAAAATTACTCCTGCCTAAGACGCCTCTGTAGTTCAACGGATAGAACACGCCCCTCCTAAGGGTGAGATGTAGGTTCAATTCCTACCTGGGGCACCAGAAAGCCTTCCGGTACCGTAACATTTTGGGCGCTTAGACATTAAAAAAAGGTTGGTAAATCAACAT
>CAZLZI010000066.1:0-2898 GCA_964563965.1 uncultured Candidatus Saccharibacteria bacterium | reverse complement strand
AGTTTTTTGTTATGAAAGTCTTTGTCGAATAGGTACCTACGCAAATAGCCAATAGCCTCACCTTCAAACTTGCGCGTTTTTTCAATAAATTCGTCCATCATACGAGCATCCATGTTTAGTTGACTTTGGGTTTGAGAAAAGTAACCAACACGCACACCATCACCTACCTTAATCTCTCCAGAGGTTGGCTCCTCAATACCCATAATCATTTTTACCAAAGTAGACTTTCCAGCCCCATTGGGACCAAACAACCAGATCTTTTCTTTTCCACGCAATTCAAAATCTAAAGCATCAAAGACTTTCTTTTGACCATAGAGCTTACCAACATTATCCACCCGTACCATAAGCTTTTGAGCATGCGCATCGCTTGCAAATTTGATATCACGTACTTTTTTAGTTTCATATTTTGTGACCTCTCGATCTTCGACTTCTCGCTTAATACGTGTCTTAGCGGAACGGACTGCAGAACCGCGTTTATCCCCCTTCATAGCGCGTGCATTCGCTAACAGCTTGTCTAGTTTATCTTTATGTTTTAAAAACAAAACGTACTCTTCATCCCACTTTTCAATAAGCTTTAGTTTCTCACTTCGGTAATTATCATAATCACCAACAAATCTAAAAATTTTGCCATTTTCAATTTCCCAAATCTCATCCACGGTGTTATTTAAAAATTGACGATCGTGAGAAATCATAACAACGGAAGACTTAAGTGATTTTACATAGTCTTCAAACCACATAATACCTTCTATATCAAGATGGTTAGTCGGTTCATCAATCAGAAGTGTTGTAGGATTTTGAAGCAATGCTTCAATAAGCTTGATTTTCATCTTTTGACCTTCGCTTAGAGTGGTGATATCTTGATAGATATCAAAGTTGTGAAATTGAAGGCGGTTTGCAAGTGCCTCGACTTTATAAAAATCCCAATGTCCTTCTACCAGCTTTTCTAAATACTCACCTACCATTTCTTGAGGGAACTTAAACTCCTGTGGAATGTAGGCTACAATTTCATTTTGAAACTCAATAACACCAGATGTAGGCTCCTCCTCATGTGAAATAAGCTTAAGCAGCGTGGATTTACCACACCCGTTACGTCCAACCAAACCTACTTTTACTTGGTTTCCTATTTTTAGTGCCGCATCGGCAAACAATATGCGGTCAGCATATGCTTTTGTAAGTCCTTTTGTCGTGATCACTAGGAGATTCTAGCATGGAAAGACGTTACGTACGTTAGTTGTTTAGTACTTACTCCGTTACTTTCTCAATAGTAAAAAATTGACTTTCAGCATAACCCCATTGTAGATACCCTCTCACTTTTATAGTGTTACCCAGGGACTCTTCAATAAGTTTATACGTTTCAAAGTTAGAAGGCATAACTACAATTGATGTAATGGGTCTTTCCATCCCACTCATGTCTGCTGCATCTGGAATTGGTTCAACAGTATTAATAACATAATCATATGCTATATCCGCAGACGGACGATTTATTCTTGATATGATGCCTTCTAATTCAATAGTTTTATACTCATTGGAATATGTACCGCTTGAAATAACTTGTATACATTTAGTCTGGTCAATGCGAGCAATGGTAGGTCCGACCAAAACAAACCCTCCCAGCAGTGCCTCCCCAAAGTACATCCCATCGGATTTCATCGACAAAGGATCAAGAGAGCCATTAACTTCAACACATTTTCCTTCAGATTCTTCTAGAAAAGATGTAGAGGGGGATAGTGTTTGTTTTAAATATAGATGAGTTACTTTTGGAAGAGAATTGAAGGTGACATCCTCAATATCTACAATATAAACAGGCGACTCCAGTTTCATACGTTGTGCTTGGTCTGGTAACATATCAACCCGTCTAAGTATACCGGTAAAACCGGTCGGTAAAGTTGGAGAACCTTGTGGTTTAGGTTCATTTGGTTTCTGGGGAGTGCTAGGAACAACCTGCTCGACAGAATTCTTGAACACTGGTGTCATATAAATAACAGCACCTAAGACAAAAAGGCTCAAAACGATAAGTATTACAGAAGGTCTTTTCATGGCACATATTATAGTGGTATTACCAGCAGATGTTAAATTGAGAAAACAAAAAGGTCGCAGAAAAAGCTAAGTTTTTGTGTATTTTGCTGATAGCAACCAACAAGAACTGCTTTAAAAATTTAAACTAGTTCCTTTTCAAACAAAACATAGTTGCAAAGTTCATCAAGAAGTTCTCCCACAGCACGGTAGCCTAAGCTCTTATAGAAGTTGATAAGTTGTGTGTAATCGCCACGAGCATCAAAGCGTACGTACTGTCCACCACTTGTTCTTACACAATCTTCAGCAAAGTTACTCAGTGCTTTTGCATAGTTTCTTCCTTGATATACTGGGCGCACTCCTAAAGTCATAATGTATAGAGCACTTGCCTGTGGATTAGAAAACAGTTCCAAATAATTTTCCCCTGCATCATTATCTATGTAATAAGCGGGCGCTTGTGTATCGAGTGAAATCGTAGCTATAGGAACATGCTTATCATAAAGCAAATAGGTTTTTGACGTACTAGACCTTAGCTTTTCGTGAAGCACCCCCCTAGTGTAGTAATTTTTCCAGTGATGCATTCCCTTCTCTGCTAACCATGAGGAACAGTCTTCAACTATAGCTACAAAATCATCAAGCTCCGTTAAAGTTGCTTGTACAATAGAAATATCTTTACCAAAGTACTGCTGTTTATATAGTTGGTGCAAAGATGTAATCGGCTGAGTCATGAGGGAATTATATCAAAGTTCTTTGGCTTCAATCTCTAAATGTAATAGATACACAAAATAGTTTCTAATACTTTAACAAACTGCTAAAATGCCAACATGCCACCTAATCCAAACCATCCTCCTAAGTCCGAAACTCCACCAGATGTGATGCTTGGAA
>CAZLZI010000065.1:0-2982 GCA_964563965.1 uncultured Candidatus Saccharibacteria bacterium | reverse complement strand
TATATCAAACTAGCTAAATCAGAAAATAGAGTACTTCTTGAGAAAGCAAGAGAAGCAGCCATAGCATCTGATGTAATGAACAAAGGGAAGATTTTTATGTGGAAGCTTACCGAGTTGAAAAAGGCATTACCTGCTCCTTAGTAATACTATATACTTAGCTTACAATGATAAGACAGCTCTTCAGTTTGTATAAAATCCCAATAGTATTATCTATCGCGCTAGCCATACTGCTTATAAGTTATACAGTAGAAACCAGACCTCTCCAAATTCTGCTGATCGTAGTAGGTAGTTTATTGGGTAGTATAGTTCTTGATCTTGATTACTTCTTACATGCCTATTTTTTAGAACCGGATGCTGATTTTTCAGTTAATCTTAAGGCATATATACTTCATAAAGATTTTAAAGGAGCTATCTCCTATTTAAACACGCACAAAGATGAAGTTAAAGAAAAAACATTAAATAGTGGCTTATTTCAAATACTGCTTATAGGTATTTTATTTTTAATTTTATATTCAACTATCAGTCTCTTTGTTAAAGTTTTTCTCTTATCTATCTATGCCAACTCAATTTATAAATTTGCTGAGAATTACTTTCTTCACAAATCATTTGAAGACTGGTTCTGGTTTGTCAAAGGTACCCCTAAAAAAGAAATGGTTGGGGGCTATATTATTCTCTTACTAATCTTCTTCTTTTACTTTGTATATTACTTCTGACATGTATGGGCTGATCATTACTCTCTCCCTTGTACTGTGTACAGTTATTATTGACCGACAACTTAAGCACCAAGACCAAGAACGCTTGTGGCAACTAGTCTTTTTTATGATGTTAGGAGGAATACTAGGAGCGCGTATATACCACGTACTGCACCTACATTCCTATTATATGCACGATCCCATTAAAATTCTGTATGTATGGCAAGGGGGCTTAGGGATTATTGGGGGTATGATAGGTGCTATCTTCTCATTCTTAATACTGGCGCATAACTATAAACTCAATTACTTTTATTGGCTAGATAACTTTGCCTTTGTAGCACCACTTGCTCACACGCTAGGGAGACTTGCCAATGTCGTAAACAACGAACTCTTGCCATATGCTCTATATGAGAGTCTTGGAATGTTACTCGTGTTTTGCCTGTTTTTAGTCTTGCGTAAACAAATGCTACATAAAGGTGTATATTCTGGTTTATATCTTATAAGCTACGGGTTTGTGCGACTACTACTCGAGCCCGTGAAACAAGATGCATGGGATTTTGGTAATATATATGTAGCTCAACTATTTGCTATATTATTTATAAGTATAGGGGTGGTCATACTTTATGGAACAAAGCAAAAATAAACAATTATTTCTTTATATGTTATGTCTTATAGGTATAGGTATTTCCATGTACCTAACATATACAAAAGTCACTTCATCATCAGTTGCTTGTATCAATGCAGGGTGTAACACTGTGCAAACCAGTAAATATTCTGAACTATTTGGTATCCCCATGGGTGTTTTTGGTTTGGGTTTTTATTTTGCTTTATTTACACTGTTATTTAAAGCAAAAGAAAGCTGGGCAAAGCTCTTACTTGTATGGGGTAACATATACTCCTTATATCTAACCTACTTAGAATTGTTTGTCATTAAAGCAATTTGTGTCTGGTGTGTAGGCTCCTTTGTTGTCATAATACTTATGACTATTCTGCTATTTACAAAACTAAAAGAAACACAAAATGAAACTGCCCAAAAGCCCGAATAAAATCTATATTGCATCAGATCATGGAGGATTTGAGATTAAACAGATGTATGTCCAAATCCTAAACAAAGCAGGATTTGATGTGCATGATTACGGTCCTAAAAGCATGAATCAAAATGATGATTACCCCGATTACATTGTGCCTATGGTAATTAACATGCAAAAAGATAAAACCGCACCAGGAATTATAATCTGCAGGAATGGCGTTGGCGTATCTATTGCTGCTAATAAATTTAAGGGGATAAGAGCTGGCCTGTGTTTTAGTACACGACATGTCATCAGCGCTAGAAATGACGACAACATAAATGTTTTGGCAATACCAGCAGATTACATAACCAAAGAAACAGCTGTTGAAATACTGCATGAATGGTTAAATACACCATTTTCAAATGAAGAAAGACACACACGAAGAATAGATAAAATTAATAGACTTGGATGTTAAGTGATTATTCCTGCCATTTTAGAAACTAAGTTAGCGGCAGTTGATAAGAAAATACACATTTTTGAAGAAATTTGCCCTTTAATACACATAGATTTTGGCGACGGGTATTTTGTTGCATTAAAATCAGAATTTACGATAGAAAATACATCACAACTTACAACTAACTCGCAGCTTCAAGTACATCTAATGTGCATTAATCCAGAGGATCAACTTCACGTTAAATACGATACTATAAAGAGTGTAATTTTTCACGCAGAGGCAGTAGAAAACTACCTTAACACTGCACGAGTTTTTAAAAGTTTAGGGTATGAAGTTGGCGTTTGTGTAAATCTGCAAACCCCTGCCCCCGACTATTTCGAGAATATAGATTTCATCCAATTTATGTCAGTAATACCAGGGAAACAACATAACTTATTTGAACCAGCAGTAGTTCAAAAGATTTATAAGTTTCATAAACTTTTTCCAAGCGTATCAATACAGGTGGACGGTGGTTTAAATCCTAATACTATCCATGAGTTATCCGATTCAGGTGCTTCTAATTTCGCTGTAGGATCATATATACTTACTGCAGAGCATCCAATTCAAACATACAAAGAATTATGTGGGATATAAAACCAAAGAACAGAAAAATTAAACATATTGCATTTCTTGGTGGAGCTGCATGGCAAGAACATGAGAAACCATTCAAAGACGCGTTTGAAACAGCAAAGTTGCTAACTGAACATGGGTTTGAGATCTTTAATGGCGGTGGACCTGGGGTTATGAAAGCGGCAACTCTTGGCGCTCAGGCAGCTGGAGGAGATGT
>CAZLZI010000064.1:0-3002 GCA_964563965.1 uncultured Candidatus Saccharibacteria bacterium | reverse complement strand
ACGTACGTTTCTGACTGGAGGTGGTATAACATGTGGTTCTAACTTAGCTTTTCTACTTGCTTGTTGACTTTCTTCCTCAGCGTGACCCATTAACTTGAATGATAGTATTAATTACTTGAAAACACTATACACTGCGCGGTACTCAGCGCCTCAATTTATAAGCTTCTTTTTACAAAATGCTACAATAGATATATGAAAAAAGGTTTTAAAGACAATATTGAACAACTCACATTAAAAAACATTAACTTTAGAAAAGTCCTGTATACTGCAAAGCACTCGCAACTAGTTCTAATGTCACTCAAGCCCCGTGAGGAGATAGGTTTTGAAGTACACAAAGACGGTGATCAATTTTTTAGATTCGAAGTAGGGAAAGGTAAAGTAATTATCAACGAAACAACTTATCTTGTTGGAGATGGAGATTCCATAGTTGTTCCAGCAGGAGCTAAGCACAATGTTATTAACACCTCAGAAACTGAAGATCTAAAGCTTTATACAGTATACTCACCTCCACACCACAAAGACGGTATTGTTAGGAAGACAAAACAAGATGCTATTGATAACGAGGAAGAGTTTGACGGTAAGTACACAGAGTAGCATTACCAGTTTACTCAATCTTTTGTAATAGTTCGTTGACTGTAATATCCACTGGTATATTAGTTGTATCTATTCTTATTACATTGGGGTGATGCTCAAGTAATTTTTCATAGTTGTGTTTAACAAGTTCTAAGAAGTCCAAATCCTCAAACTTATTCTGTACGTTCCTTGCATTCAAACGCTTTCTTATCTGTTCAGTAGTTGCGTATAGGTAGACTAGTTTATCTGGCATTAGGATAGTTGGTATGCGCAACTGTTTATTTAGTAACACTGAATGATATGCAAGTGTAGAGAAAACGTATCAGTCACAGACAACACTACTTTGTTTATGTAATGCCCTTATTTCTTTTTGAGCTATGTAGTTGCCTAGTAAGTAATATAAGTACTTAATAAAGTACGGACAGATATCTGTTATTTTCCTTAGTGGCATAAGTATACGTCGGGGACATCTATAGTATTGCGCGCCTAAGCGAGTTGCTAATTCTTTCGAGATAGTGGACTTGCCGGTACCATCTATACCTTCTAACACAATAAACATGTTGCCAGTCATCACATGATTAAACTCACTTACTAATCCTCAGTATCCCGCCCGTGTATAATATGGATGTGAAACATGTTGTGGTGGGTATTTTATATAAGATAGTTGACGATCAAAAGTTGTATTTACTAATGAGTTCAACTAGAGACTTTGGGCAATTCACAGGCATGCTTTATCCTGTCGGAGGTCACATAGAAGATGGGGAAACCGTAGAGAAAGCACTTGAACGAGAAGTTTATGAAGAATTAGCGATCAAGATTGAACCTGTAAATGAGATACACACAAGCATGGGAGATGTGCCCGACCAAACTACTCACTGGTGGTTATGTAAGCCGCTGCCTTCAGACACACAATTTGATTTAGACACAAACGAAGTTAAAGAAGTTCAGTGACTAACTAAAGATCAAATTGTTGCTAGTCCTCATTTGATTTGGCCAGCTACTTATAAATTCTTCACAGAAGTACTCTTTGTATAGTTAATTAAGATATTTGGTTGCAAATCTTGTACCAGCAAAGAATCAAGGTGTAGAATTTAGTGTATGCCTGCCATCACCGTTTCAAACCTATCCAGAGTTTTTAAAACATACAACAAAGAAGAAGGCGCAAGAGGTGCACTTAGAAACCTATTTAACAGAAAATACATTGATCTTTATGCTGTAAAAGACATGACGTTTACAGTAGAGGAAGGTGAGTTAGTAGGGTTTATAGGTCCAAACGGTGCCGGCAAAACTACTACTCTTAAAATGCTGAGCGGCTTATTATTTCCATCCTTTGGTGAGATTGATGTGCTAGGTTATAAACCCTTCGATCGTAAACCAGAGTTTTTAATGCAGCTCAGTTTGATAATGGGCAATAGGAACCAACTATGGTCTGATTTATCTGCTATCGATACCTTTCGTCTGAATAAAGAGATCTATAAGATAAGTGATAAAGAGTTTAATAAAATGTTTACAGAGTTAACTGATTTGCTGGAGCTGGGTGAGATTATATACAGACCAGTTCGTAAAATGAGTCTTGGGCAACGGATGAAATGTGAATTGGTTGCTTCTTTGTTACATAAACCACGCATATTATTTCTCGATGAGCCTACTCTTGGACTTGACGTTGTAATGCAGAAGAAACTTCGAGAGTTTATCAAAGAATACAATGCAAAACATAACTCCACAGTACTTTTAACATCGCACTACATGGATGACGTCAAAGAAGTTTGCAACCGAGTCATAATAATTAATGAAGGTACAAAGTTATTTGATGGTTCGTTAGCGAGTTTAGTACAAGAACATGCAGGATATAAAACATTATCTATCACATTCAATAAAGAAATAGATATCACTGCACTTCGTGAGATAGGTGAGGTTGAGATGTCTGACGCATTTAAGGCACAAATACGTGTGAAGAAAGAAGATGTACCTTCGGTCGCTCACAAGCTGCTATCGACTTTCGATGTTGATGATCTTGATATAAACGAGCCCAGTTTAGAAGTAATTATTAGAGGGATATTTGAAAAACCGATTAACAGTGTACTATGAGTATTTACTTTGCTTATTTCATCCAGTTTTTTAAAGAGAATACAAGACATAAGTTTAAGTTGTTTATAGTTGCCTTCTCGCAAACAATAGCACCCTTAGTCACAATGCTCGTACTCACAAGCTTTGTATCTTTACCAGGTGTTCTTACCTCTGGTAATTCACTTGTAAGTTATTTTATTGTTACTAGTTTTTTGTATATAGTGATGTATTCCAGAGTAGATGATTATATTGCCAAAAGATGCATCCTAGACGGAGCATTAGCTGTGTTTTTAACTAAACCACTCAAGTTTTGGCTAGTAGTATTGATGAATGATTTAGCTTTCCGTGTTATAAAGATTGCC
>CAZLZI010000063.1:0-3080 GCA_964563965.1 uncultured Candidatus Saccharibacteria bacterium | reverse complement strand
TATTTGACTGTAGCCCTTCCATGCAGTAATATCTACCCATGACTAAGCGCACATATCAACCTAAGAAGATCAAAAGAGTGAGAAAACACGGCTTTTTGAAAAGAATGTCTACCAAGGCAGGTAGGAATGTATTGAAGAGACGACAACTAAAAGGAAGAAAGCTTCTAGTTAGATCTGCACACAAGAAATAATTGTTTTAAGTTGCGATGCTAAATAAAAAATTTAGGATTAGTAAGGGTCGCGAATTTTTCAAAACAAAAAGATACGGTATTCGCTATGAAGGTGCCTATTGTACTGGTTTGGTATTCCAACCACGTACCCAAGACATGCCCCCAAAGATTTCCGTTGTAGCCCCTAATAGAATAGCGCCAAATATTCCTAAACGTAATAGAATAAAGCGACTATTTAGAGAAGCGCTGAGAGCGCATTTAAGTACTTTACCTAAAGACACAAATTTAATTATTTATTGTAATAAAAAAGCTCTGGATAAAACTTATGAAGAAATTAGTGCTGATGTTACTTCGCTGCTACAAAGCATTCCTATCACCTTACATAGGGACAATTAGCAAATGTAGGTTTACCCCTACTTGTTCCCACTATACATATCAGGCTGTTGAAAAATACGGTGCGAGCAAGGGTTGTTTTATGGGACTTAAAAGATTTCTACGTTGTAATCCGTTATTTAAGGGAGGCTTCGATCCACTCCCATAAAGTGGTAGAATATACGAATGAGTTTAAGTCTTATCTGGAATACACTATTTGTTGAGCCTATCTTCAACCTCCTTATGGGGTTTTATTATCTTATTCCCAATTTAGGTGTTGCTATCATTCTTCTAACGTTAGCCGTGAGATTTATTACACTTCCGATGACCCTCAAACAATTAAAAATGGGTAAAAAACAACGAGAGCTAATGCCTGAATTAGATAAGATTAAAAAGAAGTACAAGCACGATAAAAAGAAACAGGCTGAAATGCAGATGGCTTTATTTAAGGAGCATGGTATTAACCCTGCATCCGGTTGTCTTACAGCCCTCCCTACGGTGTTTATAATGATTGCTCTTTATAGTGTTATAAATATGCTTTCACATACAAATGGCGATCGTAATTTAGCAGATATGCTTTATTTTGATTTCTTTGGGAAATTGTCCTTATCTTCCTTAAATGCTAAGTTTTTGATTTGGGACTTAACTAGTCCCGATAAGCTACTAATATTGCCAATTTTTGCAGGGATATTTCAATTTCTGAGTTCTAAAATGATGATGCCGATGGTAGCAAGAGCTGAAAAGACTGCTAAAGAAACCCCTGACAAAACGGATGACTTTGCCTATAATATGCAACAGCAGATGCTGTTCATGATGCCAATTATGACTATCATGATAGGTCTTAAGTTACCCGCGGGAACGGTTTTATACCTTCTGATTACTTCATTGTATTCTTTGATACAAAGTTATATAACTACAGGGTGGGGAGGGTTAGAACCCGAAATTACTAAATTAAAGAAATTATTAACTAGATGAACCAAATTGAATTAGTCAGAACAACCGTATCAAAGATTTTTGAGCACTTAGAAATGTCTACACCTTTTGACGTAACTGAAAAAGATGCAGAAATTCGTGTAGCCATTGTGGGAGATAATTTAAATTTTCTTATTGGTACTCATGGTGCTGGCTTATCGTCTTTAGAGAGTTACTTAAATCTTCTCTCTTTCAAAAATTTTAATGATAAAAGTCAAAGGGTAGTTGTTGATATCAATGACTATAAAGTAAGAAAGACAGAAAAGATTCACGATATGGCGCGTCGTGCTATTGATAAAGTTAGGTTCCAAAGTGAGGAAGTGCACATGCCTCCTATGACACCAGCAGAAAGACGCTTAGTTCACACTTTTGTGGCGGAATATGATGATGTCGCAACTGCAAGTGTTGGGGATGAGCCTTTTAGAAGAGTGGTTTTGTCAAAGAAACTATGAAATTTACGTGTTTACGTGAAAATCTTTTAAAAACTCTTAATTCTGCATCAAAAGTTGTGCCGATAAAAAACTCCCTGCCGATTCTTTCGCATATCCTTATTAAGGCAGAGAATAACAGTGTTACCATTTTTGCCACTAACTTAGAGTCCGCTTTGGCTATAAATCTTCCTGCTTCAGTTGAAACAGATGGGGTAGCAACAGTTTCTTTGAAGCTTTTAAGAGATGCAATTACACATGTAACAAGCCAGAGTTTACTACTAGAACTAACTGGTGATAGTCTCTCTGTTATTTCACCAAAAGCTCAAGCAAGTTTTATGACTATGTCTGCAAGTGATTTCCCATCCATCCCTGCAAGAGATACCAATGTACCATTCATTGAAATAAATACAGCTGAACTTTTTAATGCTATTTCATTAGTTGCCTTTTCTTGTGCTACTGATGAGGCAAAACCTGTATATACGGGAGTTTTGGTGTCTTTTGCCAACAACACATTAACATTGGCTACCACAGACGGTTTTAGGCTTTCCGAAAAGAAAATAAGCATTACATCTGATTTAATTGAGTTTAGTGCTATTGTTCCCGCTAAGACATTTCTTGAAATAGTAAGAATTATGTCTGCGTCAAATACACCGGTTAAACTGTATTTAAATAGTAATAAGAATCTACTTTTACTTGAAAATGATGAGGCTTTTGTTGCAACAGGGATTATTGATGGTACGTTTCCTGACTATAAGAGAATAGTTCCAACAGAATCAGAGCATACAGCACAAGTTTTACTTAAAGATGCTCTTGAAGCTGTTAAACTTGCTAGTGTTTTTACTAGAGAAGATAGTGATGCAGTCAAGGTATTACTTGATCCTCAAGGACAAATGCATATTAAATCATCTTCTCAAGAAACAGGGAATAGTGCATCTACGTTAGATGCTGTTATAACCTCAAGCATTCAACCAGGGGATAGTCCTGCAGTTCTTGAGATGGCATTTAATCCTAGGTATTTGCTTGATATATTTAATACCATTAAGTGTGAAAAGATTTCTCTTGAAACTGTAAATACGACTTCCCCGTGTGTAATACGACCTCTTGATGGCACTAACTATATTCATATAGTAATGCC
>CAZLZI010000062.1:0-3484 GCA_964563965.1 uncultured Candidatus Saccharibacteria bacterium | reverse complement strand
TGATTCATACATGGTTGCAAGTCGTGGGATAACAAAAAACATCATCATAAAAAAGACACCAACCATAGCAGTTACAACTATTATCGGATAGATCATCGCTGTTTTAAATTTCGAGTTCAGATCTCGTTCTTCTTCCATAGTCGTTGCAATTCTTAAAAGAACTTCATCAAGCTTACCTGATGATTCACCAGCCTTAATCAGTGCTTGAAATGTCGGAGAGAAAACATTCGGGTGCCTGCCAAAAGCAACGGATAGAGCAGTACCGCCTTCAACATCACGTAAACACTCACTTAGTACTTTTTTAAGTCTGGTATTGGGAGTTTGTTGCAAAAGTACATCTAATGTTTTTGAAATTGGCAGACCCGCTGCAACCATTGTGGCCAGTTGCCTTGCCATAGCTACAACATCACCGGTTGGAATACCTCTTGCCCCGGAGATCTTGTCAGTTAGGGAATCGTTTTTTTCAGAGACATTTACAACAAATAATCCGCGGTCTTTAAGTAAACTAATAGCGGATTGACTTGTTCGCGCATCAACTGTTCCTGTTTTAATGTTTCCGCCTGTATCACGGGCAGTGTAGGCAAATACTGGCATTTATTTAGTCTGACCTAACATCCTTCGCAGAATGTCTGGTTTTGTTGTTGTTCGAAGAGCCTCCGAGACATCAACCCAACCTTTATTAACTGATTCGGCAAGTGATTGCTCCAAGCTCATCATCCCAATATGAATGCTCGTTGTAATGACGTTATCAAGTTGATAGGTTTTACCCTCTCGGATAAGGTTTTTCACAGCATCAGAGCCTAGAAGTAATTCCACAATCGGAGCCCGCCCCTTCTGATCAGAAGGAAGCAGTCGCATTGAAACAACTGCTTCAATAATTTGGGAGAGTTGAACTCTTACAAGCTTTTGTTGCTCTTCAGGAAAAGCATCAATAATTCTATCAATTGTCTGCGCAGCTGAATTGGTATGAAGTGTTGCAAATACAAGATGTCCAGTTTCAGCAATAGTTATCGCTGAAGAAATTGTATCGAAGTCTCTCATCTCACCAATAAAAACTATGTTAGGGTCTTGTCTTAAAACAGATTTTAAAGCAACAGACCACGAGTGTGTATCTAAATACATTTCTCGTTGTTCAATAATTGATTTCTTATTTACAAACATATACTCAATCGGATCTTCAATGGTAATTATATGTTCAGAGCGTGTCTCATTGATTTGATCAATCATAGACGCAATGGTTGTTGATTTACCTTGGCCGGATGGGCCTACAACTAACACCAGCCCCTGTCTTAATTCACAAATATGTTCTAATGCTTTTGGTAAATTAAGAGAGGCAAGACTTGGGATGGTCATTGGAATAAGTCGCAGCGCAACTGCCGGGTAACCTTTTTGATAAAAGGCATTTACTCTAAATCTTGTTTTATTGCCTAAAGCTACCGAAAAATCGACTTCTTTATTTAGATCAAGTAGATCTTTCTGTTCTTGCGAGAGTACTTGAGACAAGAAAAATTCAATATCTTCTACTTTCATTTTATCGTAACCTTCAAGCGCATTTAGAGCACCATTGATTCTAAGTACCGGTGGAGTATTAATAGTCAAATACAGATCTGATGCATTGATATCGTAAACTTTTTCGAGTAACTGTGTAACATTAAGTGCCATTTTTATCCTTTCGAAACTCTTAAAACTTCTTCTAAAGTAGTTATTCCTTCAAGTGCCTTTAGGTATCCGTCCTGAATAAGAGATAACATACCATCGGCTACTGCTTGTTTTTCAATATCTCCTTCAGGTTTACTTTCCATAGTAAGTAGTCCAACCTCCGGATTCATTTCAAGTACCTCAAAGATACCTGTTCTGCCTTTATAACCGGTTTTACCGCACTTATCACAACCCCTACCACGATAAAGCTCTATCTTCCCACTTCGCACTTTTTTAATTGCTTCTGCAATCTCTTTATCCTTATGCATAATAACTTGTGAATTTTCTATAGATCCTAAAACCTCATTTATTGTATCTAAAATTTCTTGAGGCGGGACGTATGTCTCTTTACACTCTTCACATGCTTTTCTAACTAATCTTTGTGCCACAACTACATTCAAAGTTGAAGCAAGTAGAAAGCTTTCCATTTTCATATCCAAAAGTCTTGGGATAGCGCCTGCAGCAGAGTTAGTGTGAAGTGTCGAGAGCACCAAATGTCCTGTAAGAGCTGCATGGATTGCCAGTTCAGCCGTTTCTGAGTCTCTAATTTCTCCAACCATAACAACATTAGGGTCTTGTCTTAAAAAGGACCGCAGCCCTGCTGCAAATGTAAGACCTGCTTGTGGGTTAACCTGGACTTGGTTAACACCAGGAACACGGATTTCAACCGGGTCCTCGATTGTTACTACATTCACACGCACTGTATTTATCTTTGCAAGTGCTGAAGCTAAGGTGACAGTTTTACCTGAACCCGTTGGCCCCGTAACCAATACCATACCTGTTGGTCTAAGCATTGCTTCCTCAAGCCTCTTAAGAGACATGCCACGTAATCCTAAGTCTTTGAAAGTGAGTACGGTCCCTTCCTCTTTTAACAACCTGATAACTATCTTCTCACCATATATTGTAGGAAGAGAAGAAACTCTAAGGTCAGTGGACTTATTACCTGAGTTAACCCTAAATCTGCCATCTTGGGGTACTCTCTTTTCGTCAATCTTCATATTAGAAAGTATCTTAATACGGGCAATGATTGAATCATGCATTTCTTTGGGTATAACTCTTTTTTCTTCTAAAATACCATCAATTCGATATCTCAAGCGGGTAGAGGTCTCGCCCGGCTCAAGATGAATATCAGAGGCACCGGTCTTGACTGCTGTTTGAAGTATCATTTCAACAATTCTTGCAATCGGCGCGTCACGCAGAGTTGCTTGATCATCCAGTGTTCTTGTTTCATCAATTTTAACCGTTGTTTGTGATATTTCTTCAAGAGCGGCACTTATCTCAGCTCCAATTGCTTTACCTTGCTGTTCCTCCAATATGTGGTCAATATCTTTTTGAGTAGAAATGGCGGGTACAACAGTTTTGCCTGTTTTACGCTCAATAAACTCTATTGTTTGCAGGTCCAACGGATCTGCCATAGCAACCATCAGCTTATCGCCTTGGAGTTGGTAGGGGACTGCTGCGTATTTTTTAGCAAGAGCTGAAGGGACAAGTTCGAGCAACTCAGGCTCCACCTTCATATTAGCAAGATCAACAAACTGCAGATTGTATACATCCGCAAGAGCTTTAACAAAATCGGAATTGCTAACAAAGCCACGATCTTTGATTATTGTTTCAACGCTTTTTCCAGAGTTTACATGCTCAAACTTTATAGCAGATAGCTGATCTTGGGTGATAAGTTTCTTTTCGTATAGTACATCTTCTATACCTTTTGTTATAACATTCGTAGTTTGCATAGGCAGTAATATGAGTGTAACACTCACATTTACTAAAATGATAGCAGTTTTTT
>CAZLZI010000061.1:1926-3809 GCA_964563965.1 uncultured Candidatus Saccharibacteria bacterium | reverse complement strand
AGCTTATTTGCTGCAAGTAAAATCTCTTTTTGAGAAGCATTAAAATCACTTGTATAAACTAAGCTTTTTTGAGTATAAAAATAAGCAAGACCAAGAACTATTAAGGTAAACGAGCTGAGATAGAACAAGTCTTGAAATGCAGCTAGTTTTCTAAATGCAAAGAATCTGCGTATTAAAAATACAAATGATACACCACAAATTATGGCAAGAGGAACATATAAAGGCATAATGTACCAAATCAACTTTGAAACAGAGATCGAAAAGAAGAAAAACGGAATCAGTGCCCAAAGCAAGATAAACAGTAACCCATCAACTTCTTTGCTTGATAAATAAATATTTATTTTGGCCAACAAGTCTTTCTTAACAACGGCTGTTATAGCAAAAAGCATTGAAGGGATTAGCAGTAAAAACCACAACCGCATACTAACTTTCAAGACAACAAGATACCACAAGAATGGTTTTCCTTTATCTTCTATTGAGGTCGAGGCACGCTCAAGTATGTGATAAAAAAAGTAACTGTCAATAAATGCTTTGCCGTGAACATTAACCATATACAAATGCCAAGGTAAAATTACAAGAAGTGCAAAAAAGGCAGTAGTTAAAAACACTTTCAGTAAAGTAATCGCTGTGCTCTTAATATTCTTGTCTACTAACAGCCCTCTGATAGCTTCATAAGAAAGAATAACTGCAAGTGGTAAAACAAAAATAATACCTTTAGTCATGCCAGCTAAGCCGATAAGTATACCTACCAAAGCTAGATGGATAACTCTTCTAGGACTCAAGTAATAAAGAGCTAGAGCTGCTGTTATGAAAAAGGACGACGTAACATCGAGCATTGATGTACGCGCATAGTATAGAAACTGAGTAGTTGTTAGTAATATAAAGCCTGCAAGATATGCGCTATTTTTACCGTAAATTTTACGAGTAAACACAATTGTAATAATTACCATCCCTAGCCCACTAAGAGCAGAGAGTAGTCTTGCAGAAAATTCTGTGATCCCAAAGATATCCATAAACTCTGCTGTGACCCAAAAATAGAGCGGTGGTTTTTCAAACCAGATCTTATCCCAATACAATGTCATAAACTCTCGGGAGTTAACAATATTTTTAGAAATAAGAGCGTAAATCGACTCATCCCAAGTTATAAGTGAATTTTTGCCAAGGTTAATAAAGATTAACGCAATAGCCAACATTATCAGCATAATAAAGCCAGCGTTTAGCTTATGCTCTATAAGCTGCAATCCTTTACGTAAAACTGAAAAATCAAAGTTTGTATTAAGATCTCTGGTAAGTGCAGCTACAGAGTATGAAAAATATAAGATTAATACAAACCAAAAGAACTCAGAATTATATGAATAAAATATACCTGCAGTAAAAAAACCTACCATAGAGGACACAATAGCCCCATCAATAAAGTAATCTCTGTAGCTAACTCTACGCAAGAAGTTAAAGAGAGGCACTGCAATCAATATCACTGCAAGGAACAACCACACTCCAAAACCTACAGCTCCTGTTTCAGCAGCAGCTTCTCCCCAAATGGAGTGTGCCGGTACTTTTGTAATAAGTCCAGCTGGATCACGTCTTAAGTATTCTGATGCAATCTCAGTTTTCTTAAACTGCGTAAAAAATGACCCGTAACCTCCGCCTAAAACAGGGTACATGCTAAAAACATCTGCGGTACCTTGCAGAAGTAGGAAGTGAGCGTCAAATGAATCAATACGATAATTTATATAAGTCCTCACAATATTTCTAAAGCCGGAATGTCCAAGACTATACATATATGCACTAGTACTAGTTATGAGAATAAAGGCAGACAATGCGATAAAAGTACCTTTGAGTGCAAATTTCTTTATGAGTAGCAGGAAACAAAACACAGAAAGAGA
>CAZLZI010000061.1:0-1826 GCA_964563965.1 uncultured Candidatus Saccharibacteria bacterium | reverse complement strand
GTCACACCATATTTGTAATTTACAAATACTTGTAAATAGCCAACTAAAGCAAGAGCAAGGCCAACTAAGACATAAAACTTTATATAGTTAAGAGACGCTTCTTTCGACTGGCTTAACCTTGTGTATATAAACAACCCTACTATTACAATACTAGTAAAGAATGTAAAAAGCTCCAAACTAGATCTCATGTCAGCTGAAAAATAAATGGATACCCCGCGAACAATCCACAGTAACACTAATGTAACTACAAATGGATCTGAGCTATATTTTGAGTATATTTGACGTACATCTCCACTGCGTACAAGTGCCAAAGAATGGCCAATAAGTCTTATTAGAACATAGGCTACAACAGCCATCATTGCAAATCTAACAGGAAGAAGATCCCATACGTATAAAGAAAAGATTTCTTTATGCAGTAAAACGCTTAATGCGAGTAATACGTAGAGAAAAAACTTAACATCTTTTATTAGAATTATTAAGCAAAGAGAGAAGATAGACGCTCCGATAAAAAGTTCAATCATTTAAGTAAAACCCTCCCGTACACGTCAAGAGTCTTAAGAGCTACTTTCTTCCAAGTATATTCTTCTGCATAGTTCTTAGGCAACAATGGCCTAGGCTTTGCAAGCTCTGCTGAAATAGCTTGTTCTATTGAAGAGATATCTACGGGATTACAATATGATGCGTATTCACCTAGGACTTCTTGAGCTCTAGGTCCTGTTGCAACAGCATTACATTTAGAATACAGGGCTTCCAGTAAAGTAAGTCCTGTTGTCTCAAAGAAACTTGCAGAAACTGCAACCTTGGCGTTGCTATAAACTACAGGCATACGGTTATAGTCTATCCAATCAATGTGGGTTATCCAATCTCTTTGTTTAACTTCTTTTAAGAATTTGGACACATAGCTTGCGTTTGTCTGACTTGCCTTACCTACAAAAACTAACTGCAGATTATCCCCCGTGGCAGCTCTTAAATTTTCAACTGCAGTAATAACACTGAGTTGATTTTTGCGGGATTCGATACGGCCGACACAGACAATGTAATCTTTGAATGGAAAATAATTTTCGTCATGAACTTTATCTGATAAAAATACATCCCCCACTCCATTGGAAACTTTCTCCCACTTAAAGTCTGTTTTATATGTTTCTTTTAAATCTTGAGCTTCTTTCAGAGTCTGAACTAAAACAATATCGGCAAGGCCCAGAGTTTGAGCATGTAGGTTCTTCAAGCCCATAGATAAAGCGTATATAGCGGGCAGTCGTTTGTTTTTGTCAGAAAACATAGCACGATAAAGAATTTTTATTGTGTCTCTAGTGAATTGATTATGAAAAAAGAAGTTAGATACTTTGCGTAAACCAAAAGCAAAATTATTTTCCCACAAATCAACCTCATGGATGTTGTGATGGATTGGAGATAGAACTACTGGTTTGCCTACGAGCTTGGCATTCCTAGCGTACAAGAAGCATTCCGAATTCCAGTCAAGTTGAAATACGTGGATCACGTCAAAGTCTTCCATCTCTACTTCCCAGTTTGTTGATACTTCAACTTCAACTCCTAAGGCTTTAAGAGCTGCTGCAGTCTGTTCAATCTGAACAAGATCCCCTCCCGGCATTTTTCTTAAATCTGTTCTACCTAGCATCAGTACCTTCACAGCACTTTCCTTTCATACAAACTTATATAGTTCGAAATAAATGCAGGCATACTATAACTTGCTACTATCCTGGAAACGACTGTGCTGTCGACTCTCTTAGGAGACACGATAAACTCCTTAAGCTCTGCATACAAGTCTGCCTGATCATTAGATTTAAAATAGACAACACTATCTTGAA
>CAZLZI010000060.1:0-3834 GCA_964563965.1 uncultured Candidatus Saccharibacteria bacterium | reverse complement strand
GTAATAAGAGAAACACGAGTTTCTGAAACTGCAAAATAATGAAAATACTTTTTATTGGCGATATTGTTGCAAAACCAGGAAGAGAAGCGGTCATTGAGGTACTCTCACAGATTAATAAAGATGACTTTGATTTCATTATCGGTAATTGTGAGAATTTAGCACATGGCAGAGGTATTACACTTAAAACCTTAACTGAAATGACTGATGCCGGTATTGATTTTTTCACCAGTGGAGATCACATTTTCTGGAACGAAGAATTTCAAATGAATGCCGACAATCTTCCTATAGTAAGACCGTGCAATTATCCGAGTGAGGTCTGGGGGAAATCCTATGCGATCCTCACCGCTAAGAAAAGCGGTAAGAGGTTGCTAGTTATAAATGCTTTAGGAAGGACATTTCTCAATGAAAGACTTGATGATCCATTCACTGGTGTTGAAACTATCTTAAATGCAAATGTTGGCAACTATGATTATTCGTTAGTTGATTTTCATGCAGAGGCATCTAGTGAAAAAATGGCTTTTGCTTTTAATTTTGCAGGGAGAGTATCTGCTATTGTTGGAACACATACACATATTCCCACCTGCGATGAACGGCTTATAGATTCCACCCTTTACATAACAGATGTTGGCATGACTGGAAACATAGATTCAATTCTTGGTGTTAAGAAAGAAATAATTTTAACTCTATATAGAACAGCCTTGAATCAAAAATTTGAATGGGAAAACTATGGAAAAAAAGCCTTTAGAGGTGTAATAATAGACCTTAAGAACAAGAAAATCGAACGATTTGATAAAGAATTTGAAAAATAAATTTATTTGCCTAAAAGGCGTCTTGAAGGGAGGTGTCATATTTAGTGACAAAAACAGATTTAATCGCACAAGTTGCAGAAACAGCAGGACTTACAAAAGTTGATGCTGGTAAAGCACTCGATACATTAGTAGAGGTTATAACAAAAGCATTGGCTAAAGGTGAGAAAGTAACCTGGACAGGATTTGGTACCTACGAAGTAAGAAAGAGAGCAGCAAGAATGGGTAGAAATCCCCAGACTAACGCTCCTATGCACATCCCTGCCAGCAAGACTCCTGCATTCAAAGCAGGTAAAACGTTAAAAGATGCAGTCAAATAAAATTGACGCATTGATTAAAAAAAGGCCCGCATTGCGGGTCTTTTTTTATGTCTATTTTGTGTAGGTAGGTTCTCTTTGAATTTTAACCATCAGTTCAGGATCATTTTCATTATTTATTTGTGAGGCCTTAAGTTCTTTAGTTGGTAATGTAAACCAAAAGGTTGTACCTTGATTGAGTCCTCTTGAGGAAACTCCTACTTGTCCCCCCATATGTTCGATATAGAGTTTAACAATATATAACCCAAGTCCTGTACCACCAGATTCAGCAACTGTTTGGTATGAATAGTTTAATCTGCCAAATTTATGAAAGAGCCGTTTCATATCTTCAGGTGCTATACCTTTACCTGAATCTTGAATGGAGATTTTCACAAATTCATCTGGAATGGTCTCTGCGGTCACTTTTATCTCACCTTGGGTTGTAAATTTAATAGCATTACCAATTAGGTTGATAATGATCTCATTAAGTCTCATTTTATCCGCATAAACCTGTGGTATTTCGGTAGGGATGTCCCATTTACAGGTGAGGTTCTTTTCTTTGCATCTAACATCAAAGTCGGAGAGTGTGTCTGAAATACAGTCTAAAAGTCCAATCTTTTCGATCTTAATCTCCATACGCCCTTGTTCCATTCTAGAGATACTTAACATGTCATTTATGAGTGCTAGCATTCTCTCCGTGCCTTGTGCGGCCTTCTGGACATATTCCATTTGCTTAGGTGTCAAGTTGCCCCCCTTACCGGCTCCAAGCATCCATAGATAGCTTTTAATGATAGTCATCGGAGTTCTAAGTTCGTGGGATGTTATAGAAATGAAGTCATCTTTAGCTTTTTCTAATTGCTTTTCTTTAGTAACATCTACCATGGTAACTAGACACTCTTGTTTACCTTGGGTTGGATAAATGATTGAAGAGTGGACATTTACGTAGTAGTCGTTTGTGATACCTTTGAAAATTAGTCCGTCGATTCTTTGTTTATCTTCTTCTTGGATAAAGCAGAATTCATGTAGATCTACAGCTTCGCCATTTTCACGGACAAGGGTGATGACTTGGCTTGCGGGTAAGTTTAGTACTTCATCTAGTTTTTTTCCAACTATTTTTTCTATTGTGTTGTTAAAAAGGGTAATATTATAGTCTTCATCTATAGCAAAAACAGCTTCTGAAAGGCCATACAATAGCTGTTCAGCTCTTCTTCGCGCTTCAAGCAGTTCTAGGTTCTTCTTGTAGATTTCTTCAGCAAAAGATGTGTTGTTAGTTATATTATTAACAACTTTTTTTTCCGGCAGTACTGTCATTATTTACTCAGTGTTAATTGCTTTTTTACGCTTTCTGAGAGGTAGGGTTCTATCTCGGAGTAAGGGAGTTTCTTTAAAACATCAAGGCAGACATTTACCGATGTTTGACCAAATATTTCTGCATAAGATTGAATTAGCTTATCAATAGCTTCTTTCGGATCACCTGTTATTTGTATGTTAGATATATTAATTGTAGGTGGTGTTACGGTTTGTCCGGCCTCACTTTGGATTTGTGAGACAGTTACTGCCCTGGACCAAGCTAGGTTCTTTCCGATGATTAGACTCTGTTCCTCAATGATTTTTTTAACAATATCGTTGTGTTGCATTTTCGAATGTATTATTAGTTTTGCAGAGTTTAGCTAGGAATTCAATAGCTAAAGCTATACTAGCTTATCGTAGGCTTTCTTAAATTTTATTATCCCTATTCCTACTGCTGTATAAGCCACAAATAGAAGAAAATCATCTATTCCTGCTGGTTTCCAATTACCAAGACCATCGCTAATTGTGTATTCTATGTCCGCTACATAGAACAGCAAAACACTCGTTAGTAGAATCAGAACAGGTCCTCTAAGAATTCCTCCCATATATTTCAATGAAATTACAAATGAATTTGCTATCAAGTAAAACATTGCAGTGTTTATGGTAACTGTTATGGCGTCGATAAGAAATACAATAATCGCTTTAGTTGAGTCTATTTGAAAAACTTCTGGTGAATAAACATATTTGATATATAAAGTAATATAGGTAATAACCAAACCTACTGAGATTAGAAAACCAAGTAGTCTAATATTATACGAGGCCGTATTTTGTTGAAACAGTACAGTATAAAGCTTTATTATACCTAGTAAAAAAGTTAAATTACCTAATACATAGAAAATATCTCCCACTGAAGGGTATGGGTTTTCAATGCCTAATACAAAATAGTATATGGAGTAAGAGATTTGAAAAGCAAACTGGAAGATCAGGCCGAAGGAGAGGAATAGTAAAGCTTTTCCAATCTTACTTGATGATCCGCCCCAGTATTTTGCACTTTTCAAGCCCAAAATTCCCCCCACAAAAGCTATTGTGCAGTATACACTAGTAAATACATATGCCAGGTCTTCATTGTAAGCAAGAAAATTGACATAAACCCAATACCCCAACAAGCCAAAGAAGAGCAGAAAGAATACTATTGTTAAATATGTAAATAGTTTATTATCGGTGTTTCCCATGTATACTATCGTACATTAGTGAATTTGCCTGTCAACTTTTAAAATGATACATGTGACGAAAAACAAATACAACTCTACTATCTTCTTATACTATATTCTAATCTTTTGTACTAATCTCTTTTTTTATGAAGGAGTGTGGGTGCTTTATTGGAATAAGTATATGACCTACCAATTACTTGGGATAGTTGGTGCTGTAGCTTTTGTAATTGG
>CAZLZI010000059.1:0-3924 GCA_964563965.1 uncultured Candidatus Saccharibacteria bacterium | reverse complement strand
TAAACTCTTTGAACGCGATCCAACCCACTAATAAAGCTTCGTTTGTGTTTGTCATAAATCTACTGAATACCAATAAATCTGTAGTACCTTTACGCATTAACTTATTATATTGTTTAACATCTACGTTACAAGCGTAATTTCGTTTTGGGTAATACTTAGTAGATACCGTCTTTACATCAACTGTCATTGGTCTGTTGCCATATAATGTAAAATCAAACTCATCTATACCAACATCATCAGCATGATAATCATATACTATTTCTTTTCTATCTAACCATCTCTTAAATGCTAACTCGCCACAAGTACCAACCCACCTAGTATCAAACCTTTTATTCCAATTATTATAATTAAGTGCCTTGTTCTTTTTATCAGTTACGTCTTTTATGTGATCAATAGATCTATTACTAAACTTAACTGTGTAAAATTCACTCATTGTGATCGGTTTCATATCTTTTTAATTCTTTATTTATTTTCACTAGAGCAGAGTTAAGATTTGCATACTCACCTATATTGCGTAACTCCGCTTCGCCATCATCAATCATATTAGTAACAGTTTCTAAGTCTGATACTACAGCAAACTTTATAGCTTTTAATTCTTGTTTAGTAAAATCTATCTTCATAACTACTCTTTAATACTCCTTTTTGGTAAATATGGCTTTTTAGGTAATAATCGTTTACCAGCCTTAGCTCTCATCTTATTAACTCTATCATGCCAAGACCATATAATAGTTACTTGTTTAGATGACAGTCCAGATTTCAATTGGTTGCAAGTATAACAAAGTGTTTGGAAGTTTTTAACATCGTCTTTACCACCCTGTATAATGGGTATTTTATGGTCTTTTGTTAAGTTCTCTGTTGATAAACAGTAGTTACATTTGCTTTTTTTTATATACTTCATAACTACTCTTTGTTAGATTTAAAAATTATTATTGCACTTGGAAATGGTGCAGAGTTTTTATGTTCGTCAAACTTTAGTCTGCCCTTAATAAATCGTATTTCTGTGGCTTTCATACAGTAGTCGTGCCACCACCGAGTGTCTGTTCGACTAGGTATTAGAAACACCACTGTTTTGCCTTTCTGCCATTCGTTATAGCCCTTACCAATCCATTTTGGTAGCTCTCTACCATATGGGGGATTAACATAATTCGCCCCCCCCCACGAGCTAGTCAATCCATCTACTTTATAGTCTGGTGGACACGGATCGTGGTCGAAGTTAAACTCTGCGTCAAGTATTTGATAAACAGCTCGTGGTGTCATCCAGTCTAATCGTTGAGAACTAAAGTGTACATTTTTGTTTAGCTCTATAGTGTCTTTATTCATTGGATAACCCAGCCTCTTGCATAAGGTTTCGCCTAGTAGTTTCTAGCCCTATTATAAGGTTCTCGGCTGTTAAGTATTTGCCTAGCGGTATTTTCATAATATCTTTCTCATAGTTTATATATGTCAGTCGAGAAACTTCTAGTATCTGTGCCATTTCAGCTTGTGTAACGTGCAACGCTTCTCTACGTTCACGCAAGTTTATAAATCGTGGCGTCATCTGTACTACGTCTTGTATTACGTCTGTTGGGTCATATAGTGGGTCTGGGTGGCTCATTTCTTAAACCTATTCTTTAATTTAGTCATTTCGCCATTTCTTTGCGGGCTAAGTGGTTGAATAAAGCACCTGGCGACTTACCTAGCTCTTTAGCTTCGCCCATAAGCCGTTCAATAATCGGGGCGGGCAAGTTCCACGCACACTTGCAATAAAAAGACCGACTAGCTGGGGAGTTAAACTCGCTCACCAACCTGTCGGCTATCCTGTCCACTTCTTTCGATTTTTCTACTTTACTAGTCTCATTGTCAATGACATTGGGCTTTAAGTAGCTTCTTTCATTGTCATTGTCATTGATGATTTGCTTTAACGCTTGCATTACTCCTCCATTGTGTGCTACACTTGGAGTATATGAAGAACCTGTGCCGTGCTTATCCAAGTGCGGCATTTTATTTAATTGGGTATGAGCCTGCAGGCTATTTGGGTAACTAGATTGTATGAAGAACCTAGTTGACTCAAGTATATCACAGTCTAGGTCGTAAGTAAACTCTGCAATTATCATTTCACCCTCTGCAAACAGTACACAGTATCAATTCGGTCTAGCTCATCAAGTGGCTTGGAACACCTAGCATTATCATTGGCTAGTTGTTGCATTGTAACTAATAGCCATAAGACATAAGCTAGTAAGATTGTTACTGCTATGGCTGCTACCCATACTGCTATTATGCTATTTCTATGTACGTTCATCTTTCACCCTCCTCAAGGTCTTTGCCTTTCTTAATGTTTTACATTTATCGCATCTATAAAATCTCTCGCTACCATATATCTCTAGTGATTGGCGAGTGTGCTTACACCTAAGCCCTTTGAATACTTTTATAGGTTTTTTAGTCGCTTCCACAGTGAGTGCTCCTTCTCGGTTTGTTTAGCTTCAGCTTCGACTTGCTGTTTAATAGTTCTACGTTTGGCTTTCCCACCTTTACGACCAGCTTCGACTGCTCGTTCGTGACTACTGGCGAATCCTCCGCCCCGTGACTTAGCTCCGCCCTTTGCTCCAATCTTTACGTAAAAGTCCTCTCCGTATCTCTCTTTATTGGTTTTGGCGGCTTTTACTCCACCGCTATATGTACCTGGCATTGTTATCTCCTTATATCGTTATTTATATATTCTTCTTTTAACTCTATTTGAGTCTGTGGGTCTGGTATCTCTACTGGCTCTGGTTTGGTTTCTAATTCGACTGTCCAGTATTTTTCTTCCAATACTAGTTGTGGTTCTGCTGTGGCTATATCTTTGAAAGTGTGTGGTTTACCGTGCTTGTAGAATAGTTCTGTATCGGCATATAATACCCCGTCATATTGTGTGTGTAGCCTTACGCCTTTAACTCCCCTTAGGTCTTTCTCGGCTACTGCATATCCTCTATATTTCCAGAATCTATGAACTTGCTTGCCTTTTTTGGTGAGTACTCCGTCTATGATAGTAAATCTACTCACTACTATCTCCTTTGATTTTCATACCGTCTGGTGTTTCTTCAAACTCAACAGTGAAGAATTTAGTATTCTCGTTCACCTTTTCACCCCTACCATCTGGTCCACTAAACAGGCGTATGGCTGATGCCATTACTTTATTGCCCCTTTTTCTGTCGCTCTTTCTACTCATTTTCACCTCGCTCGGTCTTGTAGTCCTCTAGGGCTTGTTTAGCTTCGTCTTGTTGTTCGGCTTTAAGCTCTTTTACTTTAGCCCATCTAATCTTTTGAATACGTCTAGCACTCTCACTATCGCCAGTCATCCACGAGCGTTTTTTCTTACCCCCTGCCGAGCCCATTTGCTTATAAGCGTCGGGGTTGTTTTTTAGCCTAGTGGCTTTAGCTTTTAGGTAGCGTTCTTGCATTACTCAATTCCTTCCTGTCTACGAGCATTCTCGATTGTTCTTAATCGACTCTGCAAGACTGTTATTAAATTACTAGTTGCTTTGTAAATATGTTGGACGTTCTCGTAGTCGTGACGTTCTTGAGTGCTTTCGCCTCGACTCATAGCGTCAGCTTTGGTAACGGGCATTCCGTCTGCTGTGCATTCTGTGAATACTCCATACTGTCTATCGGTAGCACTCTTGTGGAGTGGTGCAATGTTGTCAGCTAGGTAGCTGTTATACACTGCGAGCTTAGTCATAGTGTCACTTAGCGATATAGGGTCGTTCCACATATCCTGTTTGTGAATTAACTCTCGGTGGACTTGTATGCCCTTGATTGCGTCCTCTAGCTTCATCAGAAGGGCACATCCGATAAATCAATTTCTTCTTCGCCCTGTGGTTCTGGTAGTGGAGCTTCATCGGTAGTAGCGGTTGGCTTGCCCCATTTCTCTTTGGCTTCTGCATAACCTGACTTAGCTTCGTTTGGGTC
>CAZLZI010000058.1:1751-4053 GCA_964563965.1 uncultured Candidatus Saccharibacteria bacterium | reverse complement strand
AGAATCCCACGTACCCTCACGGGATCCATTTCAATTCATACTCCACGTCGGGGCGAACTTATTACTAAAACAATGCGTTTTCACGCATTGTTTTTTTCTTTTGTATATCTGATACTATTTCAACTATGATTAACTTTGACGGTAAGTTCCATGCAACTCTTCTGGATGAAAAGATCCTAGCTTCCACATCAATGTTCAAACAAAAAATACTTGCGATTATTCAAGTAGGGGAGAATCCATCTTCTGAAAAATACATCAATGTTAAGCAGGCAGCGTGTGAAAAATTGGGTGTTGTCTCTAGGCTCTATAGGATATTGCCTAAAAGAGGAAGTGGTTACAACGAGCTTGTCGATTTGTTAAAAACACTTGGCACAGAAGAGTCAGTGAGTAGTATAATAGTACAACTACCTCTACCTGACTCCAGTATGTACTCAAGCCTAGATCTATTACCTCTAGCAAAGGATATCGACTTTTTAAGCACAGAGAAGAAATCTCTTGCTTTTAGTGACTCAATTGACAGTTTTGAGACTAAATCTCCGGTTATAAGAGCACTTGAATACTATCTAGGTTCAAATAGCATAACACCTGAAAATGCTCCCCAAGTGGGTATTATAGGTCAGGGAGATTTGGTAGGTAAACCTTGCTTTGACTATCTATCTTTTCGCAAATTTAGTGTGAAAGTTATCGACCACTATGCCCAAGGAGATCCTTTAAATTTTGACTTACTCATATCAAGTACCGGGGTTCCAAAACTCATAGATCCAAAAGATATAAAAGCAGGTTGCCATGTTGTCGATTTCGGATCAGCCGTTTTAAACGGCAAGACAGTTGGTGATTTAAATACAGATTTAGATCTAACTCATTTAGGTGTTGTTTCGAAATCTCCAGGAGGTATGGGGCCTTTAGTAGTAAGATTTTTGATCATGAATCACTTGCATATTTGACACAAGTGATACAATTTGTTTGTGTCAAACTCATTTGTAATCAGAGGAGGTAAGCCGCTTAACGGCACAGTCACTCCGATCCCAAATAAGAACGCTATTCTTAAAATAATTCCTGCTAGTTTACTCACAGAAGAGCAAGTTTTATGTAAAAACTTTCCTGATACTACAGATGTCACAAGCATGTTAGAACTTGCTAAAAAGCTTGGTGTGTTAGTTGAAACTGAAGGCAAAGATATAA
The DNA here is from genome assembly GCA_964563965.1 of uncultured Candidatus Saccharibacteria bacterium. GTDB lineage: Bacteria > Patescibacteriota > WWE3 > UBA101185 > UBA10185 > CAZCAQ01. The sequence goes on along the minus strand of CAZLZI010000058.1, from coordinate 2,871 downwards.
AAATTACAGCCAAGAACATCTCCACCTCAGATTTAGATGAGGAATTAGGCGCAAAGATCCGGTCTTCTATCTTGTTTGTTGGTCCACTGTTAGCCCGCCTTGGTAGAGCTAGAATTCCCATGCCTGGTGGTTGTACACTAGGTAAAAGATCAATATCTGCGCATATTGAGGCTTTCACCAAAGCTGGGGTTGATATTTCATATAGTGAAAATCATATAACTTTCACAAGTCCAATAAAGAAAAGGCAAACCGACTTAGATATCTGGTTTACGGAGACTAGTGTCACTGCCACAGAAAATTTACTTATGTATTTGGCAGGTGTAGAAGCTCAAACTACTATTGTTAATGCTGCCTGTGAGCCTCATGTAGTCCAGTTATGTAAATTTTTAGTTGACTTAGGTGTATCTATCGAAGGAATTGGTTCAAATAAACTGATAGTTCGAGGTACTTCTACATTTAAAGGCGCAGAATTTACACCAGAACCTGATTTTGTAGACATTGGGGGATTTATAGTAGCTGCAGCTGTGACTAAAGGTAAGATCCGTGTTATTAACGGTGGTCAAAAACATATTAGTGGGGGACTGGTCAATGTATTTTCGAAATTTGGTATAGGTTTGACAGTAGAAGGTTACGATTTGTTAATCGATGGAACTAATGAATTAGAAATAGATGTAATTAACTCAGGCTTTCCGATGGCGGACCAAGACATGCCTAAATTAAATCCTGGTCCATGGCCTGCATTTCCCGTTGATGTACTGCCTGTTGTAGTCACGCTAGCCACAAAAGCCAAGGGAAGGCTACTTGTAAATAATTGGATGTATGAATCTGGTCTTAGATTTGTATACAACTTAAAAGATATGGGGGCTCTCATTGATGTTCTAGATGGGCAGAAAGTTATAGTCCATGGCCCTAGTACTTTTACGGGTGGCGAGGTAACCACACCTGATGTCATACAAGGGTGTAAGGCTGTGTTTTTGGCAGCTCTTGCTGATGATGTAACTACAACAATTCACGGTGTGGATATTTTAAAACGCAGATATCCTGATATACTCAGCGTGTACAAGTCTCTTGGAGCTGATATAGAGGCTATCTAGTTAGTACTGCCCGAATCAGTATTAAT
>CAZLZI010000058.1:0-1651 GCA_964563965.1 uncultured Candidatus Saccharibacteria bacterium | reverse complement strand
GTCTTAGTTAATGAGCCACTCCATAAGTACTCATCGATTAAACTTGGTGGCCCTGCTGATTTGTTTGTTAACGTCACAGTTTTAGAAGATATAGCTACTTGCATTAATTTCTGCCGTGAAAATAACTTAGATTACTACATACTTGGAGGGGGAACAAATACTCTCATTAGTGACAGTGGGTTTAGAGGTCTTGTAATTCGCAACAATGTTGTTGGTCTTGAGGTAAAAGGTCAAACTGATATGTCATTTGATGACACTATGCAAGGGAGGAAAGAGGAAAGTAACTGGCAGTCAGATTTTTTGAGTCTTGAGGGTATTGAGCCTTTGATATCTGATAAAGGTGTCAGAGTTGAATTACTTGCTGGTACTCCACTTGCATATTCTATTTCTAGCTGTATTGAATCTGATGCAACCGGACTTGAAGTCTTTGCAGGTATCCCTGGCACCATCGGCGGCGCAGTTTGGAACAATATTCATGGCGCTAATCTGTTATTTGGGCAATTTGTAGAAAGTGTCTCAGTTTTAACATCAGAGGGTGCTATAAAGTCAATGCACAGATCTGAGCTCGAGTTTAGTTATAACCACTCTATATTTCATGCAACAAAAGATATTATTCTTTCGGCTACTTTAGTACTTTTTAGTGGCGGTAAAGGCCATGCAAGGCAGGTTGCCAATGAATGGATTTCAAGAAAAATAATCCAACCAAAAAATTCACTGGGCTCGATATTTTCAAATTTAACTGAAGAACAAAAGGCGAGTGCCGGACTTGAGAACTTATCGACAGGCTTTGTCATAGATAAAGTACTAAATCTTAAAGGCTATAGCATTGGAGGTGCGCAGATAGCGCCTAACCATGCTAATTTCATTATCACTCATGTTGGGTGTACTGCTAAAGATTACCTAACTTTAATTGAGTACATAAAAACAACTGCTAAAGAAAAGCTTAATATTGATTTGCAAGAAGAGATTGTAAAGTTAGGCGAATTTTAATACACAGCCTGATTCTTTTGTTAGAATTAGAATGTGAAAATCAAGCTAGTCAAAGTACTTATTCTATTAGTGATTCTTGTTTCAGTTGTAGATGGCTTTGGTACTGTTAGTAATTTTAAAGAAAAATCCGGATCTATAAAATTTTATGATTCTCAAGGTACTCTATTCTACGAGTATGTAAACGGTCTTACTGGCTATCAAACACCGGTGTCTCTTTCAACTTACCCTAAATACATACCTGAGCTGGCCGTTTCTACCGAGGACAAGCGCTTTTATTCTCATGTTGGTATTGACCCTCTGGGCATGGGTAGGGCATTTAAAGAGAACATGGCACAGGGGCACATTGTTTCAGGGGCCAGTACTATTACTCAGCAGGTTTCAAGACGTAATCTTAAGAAGAACAGGCTACTTGCGAATAAGCTCATAAGAAAGGTACGTGAAGTCAATTCTGCTTTATATTTAGATGTACTGTATTCGAAAGAAGCTATTCTTGAGGACTATCTAAACAATGTATATCTGGGATTCAATAACTATGGTATAGAGAGCGCAACTCGCTACTATTTTAATAAATCATCCAGAGATCTTTCTTTAAATGAGGGGGCTGTATTAATAGGTATGGTTAAATCGCCAGAGGTAATCAATCCTGTGACAAACTATGAAA
>CAZLZI010000057.1:0-4421 GCA_964563965.1 uncultured Candidatus Saccharibacteria bacterium | reverse complement strand
CACTGAAGATAAAGAAGCAACCCTTTATAAATACTTAACTAAACTTAGAGAGTGTCTAGATGAGAAGTAACAAGAATCATTAAGTACTCATTAATTTTCTTATCTAGAACAAAAATTAGATTTTCACAATAGAACAGAAGCTAGATGGTTTGCAAATGAATAAGGACACTATCATAAGATTTACATCTTACTAAGTGCCCCTCCTGGCTATTTCGCTTTCCGCATGAAGTGTAGAAGAGCGATGATCGCCACAATCACAATCAGTGCAAGCCCCGCGATACCTCCCACAATTAAACTCGCACACGCCACATACCAAACAATTGTGACAGCGCACGGGCTCGTTTCGGGAGTCTCGAAAGGCCCCAAGAAAGGAACGAAGAGCCCAAACACCCCCAGCCAGAACACGACTGCGTTCCAAAGGGTCAAACCCTCCGGAAGCAGATTGTGGAGTTCTCCACTTTCGAAGAAAAGCATGATTAACCTCACTTACTAACGGATGTTTATTCTAATTACATAATAGCCTGTAGTATATTAAGAGATGTGAGGGATTGTGAATGAATGTGATGTGTATTTAAATAAAAACCCTTAACTGGCATAATAGTTGTATGAACTATTTAGAGTTAGTAGATCCTCCCGTTTCTGAGAAGTATTTAGCTAAATACATTGACTTAATAATTAAACCTAGCTTAGTTAATAGTAGCGTGACTGTAATTTCAGCTCTAGGTTTTGGTCTCTTATCTGTATCTAGGTTCATTTTGAGAAACAGTGCCCAGTTTTCAGAGTTCTCCAAAAACCGTGTTTATATGTGTTGTGATACCGGTATTATAAGTAATGAAGATGGTTTTGTTCGTGATTGCTTAAATTCATTACTTGCGTATCTGAAAATTTCTAAGCTGTTAAGTATCCAAGAAACAGATGTAATCACTGATATGTTAGTTAAGTCAAAGCTTTATCTTACCGACTTAGGGGTTTTAATCAAACACATAACCGAGCAGAGAGGGCTGTATATAACACTGATTATGGAAAACTTTGGTAGTCTTTATGCTGAAAACAAGACCAAAGAAATAGGTATGTTAGCAACACTTCTAAAGATACACCCTATGAAAACATCTTACATACTCCTATCAAGTCACGAATTTAACGAAATTAATATTACGCACCTACAGGGCTTTGCTTCTTACTTTAGTCAAAACATAGTCTGGGGTAAAGACTTCTGTTTTGATGCATCATGTGTCACTTCGTTATTTAAGAATAATGGTAAGTGGGCAAATGTAAGCCTAGATCAGGAATTTATCTCATTAAGTTCAAAACTGTCCTTTGGGGATCCTACTGTTTTAAAACATATTGCAGTTACGGCAACACGAGATCAAAGTTTCGCTTCGTCTTTATTGAAACTCAAGACAATAAAAGCCCAATACAACCTTATAGGTGAAGTATTTCTAGATAGCAGGTATAGAAAACTCTTAGCTACTCTACAGCCAAAAACGCAACAAGCCTTATTTAACGGTACTTTTAAAACAAATGATTATTTACTAAATATTGGGCTAGTGATTAATAAAGAACTATTTAACCCTTTATTTATTGAGTTTCTTAGTCGAGACAGACTTACACATCAAATAGAAGGTGTAAATATAGGTATTCGTGAACTATTGATAAGTAGTCTTACTGTTAAAGAATTAAGCATCTTTGAACTTTTAGAGTCCAGTGTAGGCTCTATTGTTACTCGGGAGGCTATAGCAGGTGTTTTATGGGGTGAAAATTGGCAGGACTACTATAGCGATTGGGCTCTTAATAAACAAATATCAAACCTACGGAAAAAACTGCGTACATGTGGTTATGACAAAGAGGTCAAAGTACTAAAGACTGAGGGTTTCATGCTTGTATAGTATCAATTTCTTCTTGCTCTTGTCCTATGAGCCTAGCATCATAGTAATTGTAATAGGCTAAAATAGAAGCCTTTACAAGGCTGGGATAATTCTTTCTCCACCAATTGTATATGATTTCCACATCTTCTCTCCTTTGCACCTGGTCAATACTATTTGATGGATGTCTTCTTCCAAATTCTATAGCAAGATACATGCCCAAGGCAGCTTCAAGTGTTAGCGGGTTGCCTACCTGTTCAGTTAATTCAGCTAGACGTGTAAATGTTTCGTCGTTTGCAGGTGATTGTCTATTTAATTGTACTTGTCTGTTCGCGACCTGTCTTCTTGAGGACATATCCATTGGGTAAATACACCAGCCTAAAGGAAAATCCTGTAACATCAAAGCCATACAGTCTGTAAAATCTTCGACCTTATTAGCAAGAATTGCTTGTACATTTTTAACATAATTAGCAAGTAGAGGATTTTCTACAGCATAACTAGGGTCAATTCTAGCGAGTAGTCGCGTTACACTATAGATTGTTTTTAAATGTGGATGAGACATACTAAGCTTATGAGTTAATAAAGTTTTAAGGAGCGTAGGTAATTCTCCAAGTGCTGAATGTGCAATTTCTCTAAGTTCTGGCTCCATCAAGATGTCGGGTATTTGTTTTAGGTCTGTAGTGTATGGACTACCTTCAAATCGTGTTTCGCTCACTAGCTCTAAGAAAAGAAATCTCGCGCTGTTGACGTTGATAGGTTCTACTACGTTATTGTTGGTAAGATGATTATCCAGTAAGCCCAATGGATCATAGACTGTGGCTTCGATACCGCCATCTACCCTTTTTATCCTGACCCCAAGGCTTGATAATGTATAAACCCTAGTTAAAGGAATTATGGCTTCAATGTTGCCGTTTCTTAAGTCATCCAGCCAAACTCTTGTTTGCGCAGTTATAGTCTCTGTTCTTTCAGACACTAACTCTAGCACACGGCTTATACTACCTATGTAGGCCTTCCCTAAAGCTTCGTTATTAACAATGTCAAAAGTTAACCCATGATGGTGACCCCTTATACCGTAGGCATAACCAGCACTCACGTCGTCCAGTATTGACTTAGCTCTTGTATATGCAGCGCTAGTGTTGATATGCAAGTCTAAATCTTTTTTTTCCATGGCAACTAAGTATCCGCTATATTCTTCAGGATCGGTCAGATAAGTCATTCTGTAAGGTGCCAGCGCTCTGCTTCCAAGTAGTATTGCTTCTTCCCCGTCTTGAAAGAACTCTCTACAAAATTCAATAGCAGGAGAAACGACATCTCTTTGTTCCGGGCTTAAAGCAGCTCCTTCTTTCAAACCATACGGCACAATTCCCCGTAACTGTTCTTGTTTAGATGTAATTACAGGGTTAGTCACTCTTCTATTTTGATATGTAGCAAACATTTACGCAAATTTATTACTTACAGCTACTCAGGATGTTCACATTAGTTCACAACAGTTCCAGCTTCTTAGATACTATGGGATATTATTTCATCATTGATTTAGTAAATTGGCGAAAGGAATAAATAGTAATATTTAAACTTAAATGATTTATAACGTACCTCCAATACATGAGGCTGCTTTAGTACAACCAGGTGACTGTTTGCAAAGGGGTATAGAGAGTACTAACTGGGAGAAACCTCATATAACATTACAAGAGAAGCTGTGTCAAAATACAGCTCTTTATGGAAAAGAGAGATCCTTAAGCCATTATACAGAAAATAGTTTATTCGGTAAGTATTTGCGACGTACTGTAGATCTACTTGATGCGGGATTGGATGCTGGATATGTAGAAACTGTAATTAGAGATGGAACTAGCTTGCTTAGGGTGTCTGCCTCTTTATTTGACGCTAAGGTAAGTCCTGTTGAAACTGTCGATGTTACGTTTGCTAAATTAACTACTCATTATGACGCTGTTGTTGCTAAAGTACTATCTTTGGATGAGGTTCGCCAATTAATAGCTGAGGGAGAGGACTTACCCTACCTATATTTACTTGAAATTCCTGCGGATGCGTCAGTTCTAACTGCTTTGCAGACTAGCCCTGTAGATCTATTTGGCTACCATTTCACCACCATCGATGCCTTGCATGTATTACCACTAAATGAATTGCCGGAATACTTTCATCGTAGACAACCAGTTACAGTTACAGCTGAGGCCAACTTGGCAGAAGAGGGGTATCCTATCCACCCAGATGATTATTTATGGAAAGAGCTTTTAACGCAGGAGATCTTACTTAGAACTGTCTTTAAGTATCCCACCAGTATAACAAGCACAGATCCTTTCTTTGATCATAACGATACCGAAGATAGAGGGTTTGTACGAGCAAGAGATACAATGACATTTACACCTGATGATGCAAGTAAAAGTGTTCCTTACTTTGTTGTTGATGTAGTTGGCACAGATGGTGGTATTGAAACTAAAGCTGTAGTGGTTTCAGCTTTAAATGCTGACGGTAAAAAAGTCTTTTTGGATAAATATTCACCGGATTTACTTCCATTTACCCGTGGTACTGTAGAGATAAGTGTTT
>CAZLZI010000056.1:0-4581 GCA_964563965.1 uncultured Candidatus Saccharibacteria bacterium | reverse complement strand
ATTAGAGAAATCTTTGTCTGTAAAAAGATCAAAATCTATTGATCTACGATGTCCGAGATGCAATGCTATAGCCGTTCCACCAACTAGTCCAAAATCTGTAGAATAAGTTTTGATTAGTGGGAGAAGCCTAATTTGATTTTCAGAAAGTATGTCTCTATGCATGTTTTGCAAAATATTTGGTGAAATAATTAACGGTTTGTATCCTAAGATTACTTCTAGGTTTATTCTTAATTTCCTCAAACAATCTAGCGCTTTGGATCATACCGAATATTTCCGTAAATGAAATGAAGTCTGCCCAATCACCATATCCTATAATACTCTCAAGAATGCTTTGGGGGGTTAGTTCATCATAGTTTTTGGTTGACCAAGCGAGATAAGGTTTGGTTTTTATTAAATCTCTTGCTTTGTTAATAGGGGTATCAAGCATATAGAAATTATATCATTTAGACAACGAATATTGGATACGCGTTTGTCCTTTTTTGCGGGAGGTACCGTAGCTGGTCGGGGTGGGCGGACTCGAACCGCCGACCTCACGGTCCCAAACCGCGCACTCTACCAGCTGAGCTACACCCCGACAAACACCACATATTGTAGCAACAAATAGACATGTTAACAAAGTAGTAAAAAATGACATAATAGTTAAATGGAGTGGTTAAAGAAAAATAAAGACTTGCTGTTTGCTATCTGCGTGTTTCTTTTGACTCTTTGCCTCATTAAACCTTATAGGTATAACTTTGCAATTAATGATGACTGGGATTTTTATCTACATGTTAAATACTTCCTAGATGGTGTATATGTAAAAAACGCTTTTATTGATTCCGCCTTCATCCTGCAGGGTTTTATTGGAGCGCTTTGGGCAAAAGTGTTCGGTCTTAGCTTTATAAACCTGCGAATACTTACCTTAATCTTCTTTGGCATCTTTATACTAGGTATTAATGTATTTACAAAAGGTTACATCCAGAACTCAAAGACAAGAACTTTTTTACTTCTAACTCTAGCATTTAACCCACTAGTACTTGTTTCGGCCCTAAGTTTTATGACAGAAATCTATTTTTTAGCATTTTTCATTTGGTCACTAATCTTTTTTAATGTTTATGTTGAATCAAGAAAACTTACGGATTTAGCAGTCTTGGCTGTTCTGACAGGAGCTAGTTTGCTTATTCGACAGTTTGGGTTTGTTCTCTTTTTATCGTATGGACTGGGTTTTTTCGTCTTATTTTATAAGAGTCGTGCTAAACGAGTACTCATCCACTTTAGCCTCTTTGCTGTGGTCTTCAGTATTTTTTTTCTTATCTTAACTCTCTTTCCAAAAGTACCATCACGCGTGGTAGATGATATGGGTTTTGCCAAACATACTTTAAAGCTCTTTGCTACAGCAGGGGACTTAAAAGAGTCTTTATTTGTTATACCTTTTGTCTTTATTTACTTAAGTTATTTTTTGATTCCTATCCAATTTATTCATAAGTATAGACTCAAACTTCAGGAACTAGTTCCTTTAACACTAGTAGGTAGTGTAATAGCCTATCTGTTGTTTCGTTACAACATATTCCCTATCGGCAATGTACTTTACATTGAAAGGCTGTTTGCTAAAACCGATTATATTAGTGTTATGACGTTGTTTGATAATAAAGTTTTTAAAGTAGCATTCAGTGTTCTCTTGGGCCTCAACTTTTCTTACATCACTTACAAAACCGTGAGAACCTCCCACTTCAATCTAGCAGCGTTGTTTACACCGAAAAAGCTAAGTTATGCCTCACTGTGTTTATTAATGTTTCTAGTGGCATTTGTTGCCCAAGGAAGCTTTGAGAGGTATTTTGTCAACTTCTTTGTACTCTCAACAGTGTTTTACTATATCAATTACGCAAAAGAAATACCTTCTTGGAGGTCTTTCTTACCAACATTTGCTGTTCTGTGGCTAATTAGCACTTTTCTTGTCTGGGATTTCTTTTCAGCTGAAGGCTTGAAATGGAAAATTGCTAATGTCATCCAACCACAAATACGAGCTACAGAAAATCTTCATTTAAGCGGCACCTATTTAAGATATAGCCATTCGATAAAACAACCTGACCCATATAAACTCCAAGTAAATAGACGAGAAAAGAACTTTAGATGCCAAATTCAAAGGCTATATAGAGGAGGGGATACGCTTGTATATAACTATTTAACTAAAATTGAAAAAAACAAAACTATTAGAAATTATTTGCAAAACCCTGACATTTATAAAGGAAAGACTTCTGTAGGGTTTAGAGACATCAACTACTATGAAAATCGCATAATACTGCAGGAGGAATACTTTACACCGTTAAATCTCTTGTTTAATAGAAAAGCCTATATTGCTGTCTTTTGCTTTAATGAAGGTAAAAATTAAAAACCTTCAATTTTGTCTGCAAGTACAAGTTCAAAACTAGGGGATTCATAAATCAAATTAGAATTTTGAGCTATGTCCATAACATTTAACCTTATTTTATAGGTACACACCTCGGTTACACTACAGGGTGGATAACTTAAATCAGTATCTATATCCCGCATAACTTCTGATACTACAATCACATCATCAGAGATAAAAAAAGCCCGATCAACGATACAATTAGCTTTTACATTACAAGATACTAATTTATTCTCTATTATACGGTCACCCCGAATGCCTAAATACCAAACATCTGATGGTAGATATGTTGTATTGCTAAGACCTATACGGTAATCATAAACATAATTAACAAATTGTTTGCCATCAGGTGACGTTCTTTTATCAACGACATTTGCTTGATCTTTAACAAGCTCATTGTACTTCTCAAGCATTATCAGGTCAGTTAATGGGTATAATTTAAGTCTTTGGGTATTATAGACTTCGCTTTCCTCAAGTAATCTAAAATCATCAGCCTCAAGGTTAATATCTTTGTTTTTATGATTGGTAATCCATTTCTGAAAGTTTTTGTGTTGCTCAACATAACTAGGGAGTTTAACGCTATCAACTTGTAGTTTCTGGGAATAGTTAAAGTAAACCCCACCACCAATGAGTAGTGTAAGTACTAATACTACGAGTAATCTCTCTAATGGCTTCACCTAGATATTATAGCAACATTCAAAGAGGTAACAAACATAAGTAGAATAATGTTTGAACAAGGCTTACAATGGAGTAATGGTAAAAGAAAAAAAGGTCTTCTCTATTGAAGGTATGCATTGTGCATCCTGCGAAGTTTTAATTCAAAAAGAACTTGCTACAACCAAAGGTATCGAGCATGCAAAAGTATCGCTAAGAGAACAAAAGGTAGAACTTGTAGGAGAAAACATCACAAGTGAGAAATTAAACAGCATATTTCAAACTTTGGGTTATAGATTTAAACACTTTACCCCAGAGCAAAAGAAAGAAAAGACTATTTACTTACTACCTTTAACCGGTAGTTTACTGGTAGTTCTTGTATTCATCTTGTTGGAGAGATCCGAACTTTTTGGACTTAGCTTGGTGAGTAATTCAAGTTTATTTACCTATTTTATATTTGGACTCATTGCAGGGATATCCACATGTTCTGCACTTGTGGGAGGCTTGTTATTAAGTGCTGTTAATAGATGGCAGACGGACTTTGGCAAAAGCCCAATACCTCATATGCTTTTTATTTTAGGTAGACTTGTCTCTTTTCTGGTTTTAGGTGGGTTGTTAGGTATGCTCGGTTCTTTAATCGCAGTCTCAATCCGATCGACTGCAATGATTACAGCTCTAGTATCACTAATCATGCTGTATATTGGTTGCCAAATGATTGGCTTTAACTTTGCAAAGAGATACTTGGGTATTCCAAAACTTGCCGGTGTTATAACTAAGCTTGAAAGTAAACGGGGAAAACATATTGCCTTCCTACTAGGAGCGTTAACATTCTTTGTACCATGCGGTTTTACGCTAGTCGCACAAACTAATGCCTTGGCATCAGGTACGTTTATTACTGCTGGTACTCGACTAGGGGCTTTTGCATTAGGTACCATCCCACCGCTCATGTTGATCAGTGCCACTAGTATCAAGCTCTACACTAATTCACTGCGCTCACGTCAATTTTCAATATTTTCGGGGTTTCTCTTAGTATTTTTAGGGCTTTTGACATTAAATTCACAATTAAATGTGCTCGGGCTACCCAGCGTTAGTGATATTGCTCGTGTATCCTTACCTAACACCACCAAAGAAACAGGCATTAACCAAATTCCTGGAGGAGTTCAATTGATGCAAATGGAAGCACGAGGCTTTGAATACATGCCAAAGGAAATAACTATAAGAAAAGATATTCCCGTAAGATGGGAGATTTATAATACCAATGCAGTAGGGTGTGCTAATGCAGTATACGCGCCTGATTTTCATCAAGATGTAATCTTGTTAAAACCTGGACTTAATGTAGTCAATTTCACACCTACTAAGGCAGGTACATTCAAGATAACATGCTCTATGGGGATGGTTGCACCTGTATATGTTAGTGTAAAGTAATTCAAAGTTGTAGAATCACTTTATCGGGGTGTAGCTCAGCTTGGTAGAGTGCGCGATTCGGGTTCGCGAGGCCGGCGGTTCGATTCCGCCCACCCCGACCAGAGATACCGTTCAAA
>CAZLZI010000055.1:0-4815 GCA_964563965.1 uncultured Candidatus Saccharibacteria bacterium | reverse complement strand
ATTTTAAATTCATGGCTGGGGGTCAGGGATTCGAACCCCGATAACTGGGACCAGAACCCAGAGTCCTGCCGTTAGACGAACCCCCATCTATTTTAGCAGCACTGACAACCACAAGAACCACCACAGCAACCTGTTTCTTCTTGTACAGGCTTAGCTTTCTTAGGTTCTTGGACAGTTGGTGTGCTTATATCTTGTTGAGTTGTATTATCTGTCATAGCGTATGTACTATACCAAAGATTGGTTAATTTTAAAAATTACAGAAATATAATTTCTACAGTAGGTTCATTGATTGAATTAACACTAGTTACTAATCCCCACGAAATTGAAAGACCGTGTTCAACTACACCTATACCGTTATGGACCTCGCCACCATCCTGTTTTGCAGTAATTACCGCTACCTCGTTATATGATGTGCTTCCTCTAGCTAATACAAACATGTGTGGCATATTTGGTATCTTCTTAGAAAGACCTTGTTCAATGATACTCCCCTCAGAGTAATCCGCATATGAGAAAGTGCCGACTAGTGTTACTCCACGCACACGCATACGCTCCTCAAGAATGCCTTCTACGGTTCGTCTAGGATCGAGCCTAAGTAAGCTCGGATCCTTGTCTTCAGCAAAAACAACACCTTCAACAATTACGCAGCCATCTTCAGACTTCCTACCGAAAAGATAGCCAAAAGTAGCCTGAGTTTGCCTTGTAGATTCAGGCTGATTCAATACATCTAGAAGAGATTGCCTTATGATGACCTGACTCCTATATCTATCTCCTATTTGGTGGTACGGCTCACCTATGCCTATTGGCTCTCTAGAAGCAATAAATAGCAGAAAAACATCACCATGTTCTTCCTTTATACAATGTACACCGTGCTCGTGGGGACGCTCACCGTTTAAATAGATCGGTATTACATGGGTTTTAAAGGGGTTTCGTATACACATACCGGCATTTTAGCAGAACTAGAAGACTTTGCATCTTTTGCCAAGATCCTGCAGTTTGGATAGTTGCGAGCGCACCTGCTCCTCAAAAATGTGAAGTTCATTGGTGGTGTTCCCTAAATCTGTGATTAATTTTGCAAAGAAAGTTATATATTTCCACTTATTGAGTGCATAAAAATAGACTTGAAGAAGATCTACCTCTGCTTCACTTATGCTCAATGCATAATCTTTTTTTATCTCTGTTAAATATATGCTTCTATGGTTCTCATATTTTGGGAGTACAAAATCATAAAACATATTTACAGGCTCTAAAATATCTTTGAGCGGTGTGGAAATACAACCATGATCCCAATCGATAAAAGAAGTGACATGCATCGTGGTTAAATCTAAAAGTATATTTTTATTATTCAAGTCATTATGAATAATACTCACATCAGTATTCTTTCTAAGAATTTGTCCTATTTCCTCTCGTGCGAAGTGTAGCCAATCAGCATAAAGTTCTGGTGCATTGCCAATCACACTCTTAAGACATGTTTTATAGTTCAAGATAGTTTGAATCATATCTTCATTTGCCAGAAAATCTTTGTTTTCTAGCTGCAGGTCGTGGATATCTTTGCTGTTTAAGGATGATTTGATATATGAGATGTTTAAGTGCGCAAGTGCTTTAACACTTTCATCCGTGTAGTTAACAAACTCTTCAACAGATCCAGCCACATAAGTTTTCAAATCCCAATAAATGTCATCTTCAATGTAATGGTATTTATCATCATGTGTCTTAAAAGAGGTTCTAACTTCAAAGCCCCTTTGTCTTAAATAAGAGCTAATGGCGATGTCCGACAGATACCCTCCCAACTGATCTTTAGATTTGCCTTTTAAAACAAATTGCGCATTCTTCTCAACTATCAGAAAGAGAAACTTTGAGCTCCAACCTTTCTTTTCCTCAATATTTATGACTTCATAATTTGATAGGTCAACTGCAAACTGACTTAGTATGTGTTCAACTTGGGCAGTCGTACTCATATCACTAGTATATAGGGACTTAAATGAAGTGGTAAGGGGTAATACTGTCTAAAACCCCATTACTTTGATAAAATAAGCAGTAATGACCGATACTTCCTATGTAAAACATAAAGAACAACGAGTTGCAGTATTTGTAGATGTTCAAAACATGTACTACTCAGCTAAAAACCTATATTCAGCCAAGGTTGACTTTGGGTCTGTCCTCAAAGAAGGCGTTGCAGGAAGAAGACTTGTTCGCGCATTTGCTTATGTAATTAAAGCAGATGTAGGAGCAGAAGCTGAATTCTTTGAAGCACTCCATAAAAGAGGGTACGAAGTCAAAGAAAAAGAACTGCAAACCTTCTACGATGGGTCTAAGAAAGGCGACTGGGATGTGGGTCTGTGTATGGATGTTATTAGAATGCTGTCTAAAATCGATGTTATTGTACTTGCTTCAGGTGATGGAGATTATGCTGATCTTTTGGAGTACGCTCAAAGCCAAGGCGTTAGAACCGAGGTCATAGCTTTTAAGAAATCGGCTTCAAACAAACTTATCGAAACCGCAGATTCAGTAACAGACATGAGCGAAAATCCTAAGAAGTTTCTCATATCACATACACCAAGACAGCAATTTAGGAAGCCAGTTACTGACGCCCATGTACCGCAGATCATCTAAGCTCATAGTTCAAATACTAGCTATACTTTTTGTCGCCTTAAATACTTTTTTCATAACCTATCACGTGTACTTTGCAAGAAGAATCGTTCCCGGCGTGTATGTAGGTAGAGTTAAAATTGGCGGTTTGTCTGTAACTAATGCTAGAAACACACTTATCAAACACCAACCTAAAAAAGACACGAGTATCTATTTCAAATATAAAAACTACACTTATCAAACAACATTAAATGAAATTTCCCTTGTTTATGACTGGGAGAAGACACTGCAACACGCAGTAACTATAGGAAGAACTGGCAACTTCTTTACTGATGTAGCAACTAAAACACAAGGACTGTTCACTCAGATCATAATAAAACCAGACTACACCTATGATGAGGACGCATTTCAAGCCTTCACTGCAAAAATAGACGGTAGTGTTAACATTCCTGAAAGTGATGCGTATTTTAAACTAGTGGATGATAAGCTTGTTATTATTCCAGAAAAAGAAGGCAGTACAATTGAGATTAAGAAGTTAAAAAGCGAACTAAAGAAGAACTTTGATACTTTAACTTTCAAACTTGCTGATATCCCAGTTACTAAAACTAAGCCAGATATAACTCAAGACGATTTAAAACAGAAAGAGGAAGAAGTAGACAGTATTATTTATAAGAAGCTTATCTTAGTTCACGAGACTCAAACTTATACGCCAACACCAGCTCAATTATTAAAATACCTAAAAGTTACCAAGGAAAAAGATGGTGGTATTAAACTCTCGTTAGATTTAACTAAAGTAGCTGATATTATCTCCCAAGCAAATGCCTTAGTGTTTAAATCTCCTCGAGGAAAAATCACTAAAGTTGACAAGGAGAAAGTAATCTCTTTTGAATTAATAGAATCAGGGGAAGAACTAAATAGAGAACGCTTCCTTAAAGATTTAGAAACGGCATTATTTAGCACTGACACAGAGAAACAGATTTCTCTTGCGACAATTGAAATTGATACAACAAAGGATCTAGATAAATACGGGATTAAAGAACTCATCGGTTATGGAACATCAAAATACCTCGGTTCTATTCCATCTAGAGAAAAGAATCTGCTACTTGCCAGTGAAAGAATTAACGGAGCACTTGTGGCGCCTGGGCAACTATTCTCATTTAATAAAACAGTAGGAGACATAAATGCAAAAACTGGATATGCCAGTGCATATGTAATTCAAAACGGTAGAACAGTACTAGGTGACGGTGGTGGTGTATGCCAAACCTCAACAACTATCTTTAGAGCAGCTCTAAACACGGGACTTGAAATTGTTACAAGACACCCCCATGCATATAGAGTGGCCTATTATGAACAGGATAGTGGCCCTGGGTTTGATGCATCTATCTATCAACCCAGTCTTGATTTTCAATTCAAAAACGACACTGCAAATTATATACTCATTGAAACTACTGCAAATACAGAAGAAAAAACCCTGAGATTTAATATTTATGGAACTCAAGACGGCAGAAAAGTAGAAGTCTCAAAACCAGTACTATCAAATCAGATTGCTCCTCCAGCTACAGCGTATATCGATGATCCCACACTTAATAAAGGAGTCAGAGTACAAACGGAACATGCGACTTGGGGTGCAAAAGCTATACTAACTAGAACAGTTACCAAAGATGGGGATATATTGCACAATGATACGTTTACTAGTAACTATCAACCATGGAGAGCTGTCTATATGGTAGGAACTAAAGAGTAGGTTACAAAGATTCGTGAATACTTATGAGTGTTGTATCACTCTCGGTTTTCGATAAAGTAAGCTTAATTGTCTTTGATGCTTTTTCTAATTCAAGATTATAGAATTTATCAGAATCAGATTCAGTTGTTACCGTCCAATCCTCTACCGCAAAATAATTCTTATAAAATGAAACCACTTTATCGTAAGCAAGTGTTGACTCTAAAACTCTTGATCTAAACGAACTAGACACGTCTGACCCAAGTTCTATTGACTTACTTGGTACAGGAGTTGTAAAGGCACTAGAACCAAGTAAAGATAAGTCTGTTGATATACCTTTTACTAATTTCTTTTGATTTAGATTCGTAAAGTTAAAACCAGATGTATTATTGAAATTAGCATAAGTAAGAATCGATCCAATAGTAACAAGTGTAACAACAACAAATGAAATGGTCAGGTTTTTATTCATTTGTTTAATTATAGCTTGTTTTTGGTATAATTCTATGGCT
>CAZLZI010000054.1:0-5002 GCA_964563965.1 uncultured Candidatus Saccharibacteria bacterium | reverse complement strand
GAAACTTATTATAACTTAGCATTATTTGGGCATAGTGATACCAGTATTTAATCAGTAACAAAGGAGAACTATGTCAACAGTAATAAATAATCCTACACCAGTACAATCTACTAACAGTGAAGGAAACTCTGGAAATAATATGCTAGGGACCATATTTGGCCTTTTAACCATGTTATTGCTTGGTTATCTATTCTTCGTCTACGCACTACCAATGATAAGACAACCACAACGAGTAATGCCCAATGTCGAGGTACCAAGTGAGATAGATGTAAATATAAACAGAGAATAACTTTTCTTTATATAAAGATGTGTTGTGGGCAATGCAGGTTGATACATTGCTAGCATTGTCCACAACATGTTACAGACCACAAGCTTTGCTACTACTTAATCTATCAAACCTAAAAGCTTTAATTTAGGCATTACTTGATGCTCGAAAATAGAACCAATTTGAATGTTATCAGGCTTAGATATTGTATTCACCCACGCTATATCATCAATCTCCTCTTCTCCAGAATTCGGAGAAGGATCACCAGACCAATCAGTAACTAGGAACACATCCATTTGCAAATATTTATGCTCTGCTCCAGCTGCTTGAGCATAAAATGTGCCAAAGAAAGCTAGATTAGGAAGTGTTACTTGTATGTTTACTTCCTCTTCTAACTCGCGTATAACGGCTTCTTCCGAGGACTCACCAGTTTCCACTTTACCACCAGGGGCTATGTAAAAGTGTTTCCCAAGTTCATGCGTTAACAGTAGCTTTTTGTCTTTGATTAAAATCGCTCCAGCTTTATGAATGTCTACTTGTCGATCTACCATAGTCTTAGTATATGAATAAATGATAGATTGTAAAGTTAACGAGATGAAACTCCACTATCATTTTAAAATGATACTTGTTAAGATCTTTTTATTGTGAAAGCAGTGTAACTATGGACCAAAGACACGACTACATACTAAAGACTCAGAAATACAATAAACACATTGAAGACTTGGTAACCCAAGAATATGATCTCCAGATAAAGTTCTTAAATCTTATTAATTGGGGCTATAACACTACCGCATTTTATCTTGAAACTACTGCAGGCAAACTTATCTTACGACTTTCAACCTATTCAGACACTAAGCTGCATGCTATTCAAAAAGATATTTTAATTTCGGAGCTTCTATCTGACTTATTACCAATACCCCATTTCATCAAGAGTAAAAAAGGCAATCATATTTGTGTGATTACAGACGAACAAGGGGTAAAAAAGATATTAAGGCTATCTGATCACATGGAGGGCGTCATGCCATTTAACCCCACTAAAGATATAATTGGACAAACAGCAGCCTTTTTGAAGCGACTGCATACGCAAATGCCTGCACAAAAACTAGCATTGCTTAAAGACTCAAACATGCTTGAAGTCAAAGACTCTGAAAGTAGTGTGCTAATTCACGGTGATTTAACCCCTTCAAATATCTTAATTGCACATAACCAACTAGTCCGAGTAGTAGATTTCGAAAACGCCTGTTTAGGACCAAAAGAACTTGATCTCGCCAGAGCAAGTGTCTTCTTTTGGTTTAGAATGGAAAATTTAAAGTTTGAAGAAGTTTTAGGAATGTTTCTTGAGACCTATACTGCAAAGGTAGATTCAGCTATGCTTTATGATTTTAGCCGAGCTTTTGTAGTTGAACATGTTACAAACGTTACTAACAGCAAAGAGATGTATGACAGTGATGAGGCTTGGACTGAGGATCTAAAGTTCTCTAACCACATGCTAACTAAATTCTTGAGTTAGTTAGCTTTTAAGTTTTGATCTTGCACAAACTTTAAGCCTAATTTTATAGCAGATTCTGCTTTAGCCAGTTGTCTCCCTAGATCTGCTGCAGCCCCTAGATCTGAAATCAACATATCCTTAATTGCTGTTGCACATAAATCTCTTGCAACTTTTGGCTTCATGCCATCCTCACAAAATTCGGCTAATTGAGTACTACCATCAGGAGTGAAAAACTTAAGCAATATGTTGTTAGCTACAACTTCAACGGTATAGTAGCCTCTGGTATCCCATGTACAAGTTCTTGCCAATGTGTCAGTGTTTGACACAATAGTGATACTATCGCTCCAATCAATTTCATAAATCTCTGCAATATGGGAAATGGTCGTTAAACTTCCCATATCTTTGCCAATTTCAGCGGCTAAACGCTGTTGTAAAGTTCTTAGAGCAAAGGCATTTAACGGCCAAGCTCCATAAATATCATTATTTCTAAATACACAAGTTAGATTAAGCCTGTCATCAATACATTGGGCCAACAACATTACAAGACATGGTACTTTCCAGCCTTGTGTTTGTCCCATTGTCTTTATTTGTGTTTTTTGAGGTGGGAAATTATCAACATGCGGCTTCCAAAGTACAGTAACGGCACCCCTATCTGCTGGATATCTTTTAAGCTTTGTTACCATGTGATCATATTGATTAATGCCATCCCACTGAAATATTCGTTCGCCATATGTATAAGCTTGACCCTTCGTATCGGTATCAAAAAACCCTTCAATGTAATGCTCTAGCCCATCTTTACCAAACTTTAAATATTCAGGCAGAAACGGCTGCGTGGGATCTTCGTTTTCCACAACTATTGCAAGATTATGCACTTCCTTAACGTCTCCATACATACCAGAAATAGTTGTTCCAAATCTGTTGATAATTTTTAACGCATCAAGCCACGCATCTGCGACTTTTTCGCGCCTCACTTTAAACACTGACATGTCACTAGGATATCTAGCTATCGCTTCTTGTTTTGGTTCATCAAAAAGTTGGGGTTCTCCAAATGGTTCTTTTTTAGCCAAAGTGAGTATAAAATCTTTGATTTCTGCAATGGGTTTTAGTCTAAAGTCAAATATCTCTACCTCCTGCTTAAGCAGAGAAAGCGATTCGTGAGTAAACTCTTTATCCAACAGTGCCTCATCATCCCCAACAATCTTATAGCCTTTTCTCTCACCACTTTCTCCAAGTAATTCTTCAAAACCCGCTGCAAAAAACTTAAGAATCGCATCCCCACTCCCCTGTCGATCGACACCACAGAGAATAATATATCTAATAGTAGGATTAGCTAAGATATTGCGAAACATAGGATTTAGTCCCCGCTTAGTGTAAAGTTGCCCGCAAACACAAAAGTCAGTATCTCCTAAGCCATCCGCCACACTTTCTTTTGGCATCCATAAAGTTGTAATACCTATATTGGAATCTTTATTTTTAACAATTAGCGCCTCCTTGAAATATACTGGCCAGTCCATAGTTATTAGTCCTCCCCCCATACATCATTTTTTGGGATGTGAATAAGTTCAATACCATTGGTTTCAAGTAGACTTCGGGCTTTATTACCATCTGCATAGTCTGCCATATAGTACAATTTCTTTATACCGACCTTAACAAGACTTCTCGCACATATTAAACAGGGAAATGTAGTCACATAAAGCTCACAGGCGTTAAGAGCTATACCTTTACGTGCAGCTTGAGCTACAACTGAAGCTTCAGCATGGATAGCACAGACAATGTGTGGATCTTTGCCGTGGGATAAACCCAATGTTTGTCTGCTACATGTTCCATTCTGACAATACATTTCACCTGCAAGTTGTTCATTAAACCCTTCCAGCACAATGTCCCCATGTTGTACAGCAATGCAGCCTGTCTTATAGCCACAAGAAGACTTATTGCATAGCAGAGAGGTATATTTCATTAATTCAAGTTCAGTCATGATGAAGTAGGAAGAGAAATAAACAGCATAATCTTAAGAATTATAACTTACAGTCACTAGTTAAATAAATACTAAGATACTTATTTCCGAAGTTTTGGTAGTTCATTTAAAATCTTTTGATATTTCTCTTCATCCATACACTCTCTAAAAATCTCTTTAACTTTACGTTGCGCTAGTTTGTCAATAATGCCGGATGACGAGGTTAAAGGTGCTTGACGTGGTCCTACAACAACCTCACCACCATACTTTTTCACATACTTATACTCTTTACTGGACTTGTATGCTTTATTCCAGTCTTCATCAACAGTGTAAAAAACATCAGGCTGTAATACCTCAATGCAATTAAACACGGTCCCGCCATCAAAGATAGCTACATAGTCTACAGGATCAAGATGACACAAGGTATACGCCCGTGAGTACTCTGAAATAATTGGCCTACCAACACCTTTTGTATATCTGATAACAGCATCTGATGGAATACCCACGACAAGAATGTCTCCATTTAAAGCAGCTTGTTCAATAAATCTAGCATGGCCAATGTGTAGTAGATCAAAACTACCGCCGACTAAACAGATCTTGGCACGGTTATGTTTCTTCTTAAGTGTGGCCAGTGATTGCATATCTAGAATTTGGTGTTTTGGATCATAGGCTTGTTTGTTTGTTGGTGTTTGGAGACCAAAATCAGCAGGTTTTAAATCTTTATCAGGATTTAAGCTAAAGCCATCGACACGATCTTTTAAATAATTCTCTAGAATCTTAATAACTCGTATATTAGCAATATGCTCGACCAGATCATTTGTGGTGTAATACGGGTAATAAGTAGGAAACACAGTTATTTTAGTCCCTGTCATTTTACAAATTTGTTTATCTGATTTAGTACGAGCCCCGCTGTCCCAGCTTTGTTCAACTGTATAAAAGATATCTGGTTGCAACAGCAGTAAAACATCATAGGGATTTCTTTCATCCACAGAAATTATGTAATCAACGACTTTTAAAAATGCTAATAGTTCTTTTCTAATGTCTTCAGAGATGAGTGGAAATTCTGCTCCTTTTATTCTCTCGGAAATGTCTGATGTAACTCCCACTACTAGAATATCTCCATTAGATTTTGCCTCTGCTAAGTACCTGCACTGTCCGGGCTGAAGCAGATTAAAAGATCCTATGGTAAAAACTATTTTTTTCTTTTGAGACTTAAGCTTTTTTGCAAGAGGTGGAAGTTCTGACAAATCAAGTAACTTTTGAAATCTAGTCTTGTTTGTTTTTACCTTTTCTT
>CAZLZI010000053.1:0-5152 GCA_964563965.1 uncultured Candidatus Saccharibacteria bacterium | reverse complement strand
TCATCGCCCCACAGACTAGTAGCTATTTCATCAAATGTAGCAGCGTAAGGAAAGCTTTTAATCAATGCGTCTATAAACCTTGATTCCTTTTCAGTAAGTTGCAATTTCTTCTCTCCAAGATAAAGAACCCTATTCCTCATCTCAATATTGGATAGCGAAGTTTGTTTAACATTTGGAAATCCCAGCTCAGCAAGATAGCGATCTGATTCATGGCGAAACTTAGCAAACTTGAGCACAGACTTAAGATTATCTACAGTCTTTTTAAACCTAATAGAATCAGCTTGTAACCCTAACCTAGACAACATCTGAATAGTGAGGTAGTCACAAATAGCTTCCTTTTCATACCATCCCTGCTTGCTCGTAAATGTACTTGTATCATCGTACTGAAAATCCGAGGTAACCATACCGGAAATAAAACCCTCAACCACATATAGCAAATTATCTTCAAGATCGTATCTCCATGTTACCTGTAGCGTGTTAAGTCTCGGATTGTAATTAAATGTCTTTGAAGTACCAAAGCTCACGGGGACCAGTCTAAGTTTAAAAGTACTACTATCGAGTCCATACACCCTGACAACATCAAGAAATACAGATTTGTGCTTTTCAAAAAAAGCTAAGAGCTTCCCCTCTTGAGTCTTTTTCACATCCGCTTTAAGTACCGTTAAATCAGCGTTCCAAAACTTCAGCTTCTTATAGCTCGACTCATCAACCCACAGAGGAAAACTTTTCAAGCGACTATATGAATCAAACAGCTTCTTAAGCCTAGGATCATCGAGTAGATTACTAATTTTAGGAAATACAACCTCGCCAGGTGTTTTCAACCGAGCCCTAGGGTGAACTACAAAGCCGCGATCTTGATAAAATCTCTCGTAAATACGCTTAGCTAGATACAAATAGTACCTCTCCAGAAACTCAAGATCATGGCGAATTTCTACAAACGAACGCTGCTTATTCATATCATGTATATACCACACTATAGGTCTGGGATCAAGAAATGCTCAACGAAGATGGTTGACTTAACTCATCAAGCAATATTATCGCATGCTATTAGTATACGCCTACAGTAAGTATTTATTTGTGTAGGAGTTATATGACCAAGTCTAATACCAATCAAATACAAAAAGACAAGCTTAGCACGACCGATAAAGTGGAAAATGACTGCATGAAGCCAAGTGATGGGGCTCTCAAGATAAGCTTTAAAAGAATAAAGCAGTAACAGTTATGGAGCTTAATAGTAATCTGATTGCAATAAGAGAGCCGTGTACGACACATAAAAATGCAAAGATTGTTGCATTTTATAATCCATATACCGGCTCATTTATAAAACACTTCAAAAATAGTGATATCAGAAATTTCACAGAAGAGACATTAAAAACCCTATACAAAGATTACGTACTGATAGATGAGGGAGAAGAACTAACTATCGACAGTATTACATACAACCCCAAGTCTGCAGAAATTTATATAGAGCTAACAGAGGCCTGTAACTTTAGCTGCCCAGGGTGCGCTGTCGGTGCTGATAGATACGAGCAAGGAAAAAGCAAGACACTCACATTGGAGTTGCTTTCGGAACTACTCACAAAAACATTCAAGGCAGCTGAAGAGAAAGGTATATCAAAAATTAAGCTTAAATGGTCTGGAGGCGAGCCTATGATGACGCTACCTTTTTCACTTATCGTACAAGCGCAAGAATTAGTTGCCGAACTGAAGGTGACTTATAACATTAAGGCAATCAATCAAGTTATTCTAACAAACGGCTCATTCTTAACCAAAAACAATCTAGATAAGCTAGAAAAAGATGAATTTCACGTAAGTGTTAGTCTATGGGGACTGGGAGCAAGCAATGCATTGGCAAGAAATCCCAAAACCCCCAACGGGAGTTATGAAAACATTGTTACAGGTATAAGGTACCTCTACGAAAATGATTACAGTTTCAATATTAACCATGTAGTTACACCTGCAAACGCACACCAATTGACTGATTTTATAGAAACTTTGTGGGATATAAAAAGCCAAAGATTCATGGCTCGAAATTGGTCCGGCTGTCCCCGCCCCATACCATTAGGAATTAACTATCTGAGACCTCAAACACAAAAACAAAGCGAGTTATTAGTAAAAATTGGCTATAAAAAAATGCTAGAGGGTACAAAACAAGCATTTCCTGTTATTAAGAACATAATCAACGAAGGTATACAAATCCAGCCCTTAAATCATTTTGACTATCTAACCATTTACGATGTAAGCCCTGTTACTTGCGGAAGTGGTTTTAACTACATTGCAATAGGTCCACGAGGTTTTGCCAATTGTCACGAAGGACTATATAACATGAAAAACAATCTTGATACCACAGATAATATCTTTGACGTCGTAAATGCAGAATACAAAAATAACAGAAATTTCCTATATGGAGCCTATAAAAAGTTTCCCAATTTAGATTCCCCGACTTCAACATTTCTGTCTTTACACGGAGGATCTGGTTGTCCAAGGAATATTTTAATCGAAGTTAGTGGCTACAATCAAGCAGGTGCAATAGCCGTTGAAGTATATGCTCACATCTACAAAGATTTGCTCGAGCTTGAACATTACAGAAGGAGTAAATCCAAGTGAATACAAGTCAGAAGATATATAACACTATAGTCGGTCAGTATCTACAAAATACGTTACGAAATAAAGATTGGAAAGTATACAACAACAGTTGCGGTGTATTTATTGCGCATAAAGAATTTCTACATATCCAGGATGAGCTAGATCGACTTGATCAAAAGCAAACGGGATGGAATAAGGAAGAATGCATCGTTGCCGTTTCAGGCTATCTAGATGAATATAACCATTATAGAAAAAAGCACATCGAGATCCTCCAAGCTGCATTAAACAAGTGTGAGCCGCAAGAACAAAAAGTAATTAAAGCCAGTATATACTTACTAGACACAAAAATTACACTATCTAGCTATAATAATATACTTATCGGCATACCTTGGTATACCGATAACACCAAACTCTGGGAAAATTATCTAAAGATCACCGAAGATGAAGTAGCTAATTTCACTAGGTGGAGCAAGATAAGTCAATTAGGATTAGTATTTGCCTCTAGAATACATCGACATGACAATCCTGAAGGACATGATTACTTTTCGTATGCTTCACGAAACGGACACGATCCTAGAACAAAATTTCTACTAACAGCGAGGCACGAAGGTAGTCATGGATTAATAGACGCTCTTGCTACTCAACTATTAGTGCTACCGACCTGCAATCCTATATCTGAGGGATTAGCAGGTTACCTGGGAGGTGACGGCAGAGAAAAAGAAAAGACTCAAATCGACTTGAATGAATACTTAGACTTCTCTTGGCTAAACGAAAAAGTTCTTGAGAAGGAGGGCACGTATATAGCATCTTCAAGATTCTTTAAATCCCTAGAATGCATACTAATGCAGAGATACACGTGGTTTAAAGCAAATACAATATTATTTCATGCAATACTAAAAACTTTAATCAAACTACAGCCTAATGTTGTAGTTCATGAAAACATTAAGAAATACGTTCTCTTTTACAACGAGGTGCTAAACATACTGAATATAGAAAATGAAGCCCTAGTTTCTGCATACAACAATATTGACACTCCATCACTATAGGATATATAATAATCTTTGTCATTAGGACAGGAGGTGATATTAATGAAGAAGTATTTAATAATTACTACTATGTTTGCTATCTTTTTTGGCTTTGCAGCAGCAAGTACCACAAAAGCAGCAAACAGCCCATTTGCGTCATTATTAAAGAAACCAATTAGCCCAACTATAAGTAAAACTATAAAGCCTATTAGTGGGACTATTCGAGGTTTAATTAGACGTACAGATGGTAAACCAGTAACGGATACTTATGTTGCAGTCTACAGAAAAGTTGAAGGAACATTTGAATTTTACACAAAAGTAAAAGCAGATGGTGGACTTAAAGGTGGGCGATACACTGTCAAGATAGATAAACAAGGTGTTTATGACGTCATCCCAAGTGCACAGAATGCAACTTTTAATCCAAAACATACTATTGTTAAAGTGTTAAACAAAAAACCAATAACAGTAGATTTTAAAATGAAAGTCGCAAAATAAACTTGCAAAAACTAAACTAAGGCCTTGGGTAAAAACCAAGGCCTTTTTTTATATTTAGTTTATACTTTTCATATGCCTAAAAGCATGACTTGCCTTGCAAAATTCTATAAAGCATTTCTTTTTGTCTTGCCCCTACTCTTTTTCCCTCTTACAATCGAATGGTTTGAAACTCCAAAACAATATCTAGTAACTCTTGTTGCAGTTATGACGCTCCCCTTCCTAGGAATTAATAGACAAGAGTTAAAAGAACTACTAGAAGCCAAGATAACACTCCTACTATTCACTTTGTTTTTAGTGCTGACTTTAACAAGTTTGGCTAATGGCTATTTTGGT
This sequence comes from uncultured Candidatus Saccharibacteria bacterium, assembly GCA_964563965.1. GTDB lineage: Bacteria > Patescibacteriota > WWE3 > UBA101185 > UBA10185 > CAZCAQ01. The sequence continues at coordinate 713 of CAZLZI010000053.1, read as the reverse complement.
TACTCTCTTACGGGCTCTCCATTTAGAAGAGATGGACTCATTAGTTTGTGGTCACTGTTTTCTGTATATCTTGGGTTTAGTCTGTTAGTCAAACATGCATTCACAGAGTACCTACTAGAGAGTGTAAAGGCCTCAGCACTAGTTGTGTCTATTTTGGGACTAATCCATTTCCTTTTAGGCTACGCAACCATTTGGAATGGAGACTATTTTTTTGATGGTAGGATTACATCTACATTAGGACAACCTAATTACTTATCTGCATTTTTGCTCACCACAATGCCCTTTTTCTTCAAAAAGGAAAAATACCATATACTTGGACTCGGTATAATCCTACTCTGTCTTACTTTAACTTTCTCAAGACTAAACCTAGTACTCATAATTATGGCTATAGTATTTTCTATCCTAAGTACCACTAATAAGAAACTAAAGTATGTGGGCTTTGGGCTGCTTGTTATTGGAGCTATTGGACTTGTAATCTTCTTTACTAGTGTAAGAACAGATAAAATATACAATCAACTTCAGAAAGACCCCAGACTCTATCAACTACAGAGGAATCTGTTCTTTCTATCTAAAGAACAACTTTATGGTGAAAAGCGATTTGCAATCTATGCATCAGGGATAGAAACCGTCATAGAAAGACCTCTCATTGGTTATGGTAAAGCTATGATTGAACCTGCAATGAGGGATAACCTTCGCAAATACCCGGTCTTAGA
>CAZLZI010000052.1:0-5198 GCA_964563965.1 uncultured Candidatus Saccharibacteria bacterium | reverse complement strand
AGTTCCAATTTGAACTTCAACTAAGTTGTTAAACTTTTTGGCTTTGGAGAACTTATTCCCATCTACTGAAAGAATTTTATTATCTTCGATGAGCTTGTCCATTTCTTCCAAAGGAAGTCCATCTGCATTCATGCCAAGTGCTTCATCTAAGATATGATCGGCTCTGTATCTTTTGTGTGTTACAAGGTCTTCCACCATGGCATCAGCAAATGATTCTACATGCCCGCTAGCTTCCCAAACTCTAGGGTGTGAAATTATCGCACCATCAAGCCCTACAATATCGGGTTGCTTGTGCACAAACTCTTCCCACCACAGGTTACGGATATTGCGCAGCATCTCAGCTCCTAAAGGTCCAAAATCATATGTTGCTTCCCAACCACCGTAAACTTCAGAGGATGCGTAAACAAAGCCTCTTCGTTTGCACAAAGAAACCATATCTTGCACTGTAGGTTTAGTATCTTTTGTAGTCTCACTCATGGCTTTTTTATTGTAGTAGAGAGGGTTTATTTGTCAATAGAACGCGTCAAAACTACATACACCAGTAAGACTGTTTTATTCTGAGTTATCTAAAGCGAATTCCACAGCTAGGTCAGCTAGTCTAGCTCCTGCAATACCATTGGTGTCTACTTCTGCCTGAACACCATCTACTGTTAAACCAAAGCTATCTGCTTTCACTTCTACACCATCACTAGTGATCATAGCAAAACTTTGTACGTGAGTGGCAGCTTCTCCACCCGATGTAAATATTCTGATGTTACCCATTATGTAGTTCCTTTCTATAAGTTAATGCTAGTTATTTTTTATAATATATGTGGAGAAAATACAAGGGTAATTTACATTAAAGTATTAGGAATTTATGTCAAAGGTAATCTCTAAACCACGGATACTTTCGCCCTCTGGACCCACAAGAAAGACAGGAGCACCATCACAGTGTCCAACTGCACAATCTCCAAGGTTTTCTACATGTACGATAACGCCAGACGTAGCAATATCTGCACACTCGCCTGGTTCCAATACTAGATATTCATCTCCTTTGGTAGCTTCGATTATTGTTCTGGGAGTACTCATATAATAAATTAAGTACATGCCCAGTGGTAAGTAATGTCAAGACTAAGATAGAATTACAAGATAAAAATTAGGAAAGTTGAATTGTGACAATCAGTTCATCAGGAAGGGGGATAGACACGTCCTCGTTAGGCTCTAAAGGACCTGCAATCACCTTACCTCTATGTTCCACTCTGTAATTAGCAGTACCATCACCATGGTGAACCGCTCCTGCTATCCCACCACCAGGCATATGCTGTTTCACAACAGTACCTTCGGAGTGAACTAACACTACACCGGTGGCATCATTTGTAATAGTTACTTCAATTGGGTTTCCCATTTGCTATAAATCTAATTCCTAAACTCTTTCACTATAACCCTTTACACTAATTCGCTGTTGTATTGGTAATAATAAGGCCTGCAACTTCTATAGATTCCCCAGGTCTTAGTTGCGTGCTTTCGAACTGCCCATCCACCTGAGCAGCTACTTTAACAAGATTATACGGAACATCCTTCACGACAACACGATCTGTACCCTCACGCCCTTTAATATCCCTAGTGTATTTATTAAAACCGCCTTCTGGTCCACAACCTGCATCTACTGAAAAAGGAATCATAACTTAAACCTTTCAAATATATAAACTACTTGCATAATAATGTGTACTGGATGAATGTCAACTCACTTCTATACGTGCAGAAGACAGCTAAATTCCAACCTTCAATTCCCTCTTGATATTCGTGTTATATTCGGGTATACCTATCTCATGTATGAGAGAGTGAATGACAAAATAGAGGTACTTGTTCACTTTACACTGGAGAAACCCGTGCCCCTTGCAATTATATGGAAAGGCAGGAAATTCAAAATACAAGCTATTAACTTTGTACACATTTCCCATGAAGGGAAAGCCAAGGTCATGGAATTTGCACTCTCCTCAGTAAAAGAAGCCTTTAATGTGAAGTTTGATCTCGAAGAATGCACTTGGACATTATGCGAAGTATTCTTTGAAGGTTTTATTAAAGCCAAAAATTTTAATTAATATGCTAAAAACCATACTGCATATAGACTACGACAGCTTCTTTGCTTCCGTAGAACAACAAGCAAACCCATTCTTAAGAGGCAAACCCATAGGTGTAACAGGGAGCTCTTTAAGTAGAGGTGTTGTGTGTGCAGCTTCAAGAGAAGCTAAGAAGTTTGGTGTCAAAACAGGTATGCCTTTGTTTGAAGCTAAGAAAATCTGCCCAGACATCATTCCTGTAAAGGGAGATGGCAGTAAATATAGCTATATTCAACAGAAGACCTTAGAAATCTTTACAAACTATACCGATAGTATCGAACCCTTCAGTATTGATGAGTCTTTTCTGGATGTTACCCAAACTATCCCATTTTTTGATAACGCACTTACACTTTCCACGAAGATAAAACAAGATATAAAAGCAGCCTTTGGGGAGTATATAACATGCTCCATTGGTATTAGCTTTAATAAGCTTCTTGCTAAACTCGCGTCAGATATAAACAAACCTAATGGCATCTGTTTAATCGATGAGCAAAATCTACAAACAATACTACTTACAAGAAAACTAACTGATTTCTGTGGCATTGGCAGACGAATTGAAGCCAGACTAAATAAGATAGGTGTTTATACCGTAGCGCAGCTACAAGAATCTCCGTTTGAAATGCTCTATCAAGAGTTTGGTATTGCAGAAGCTACCTTTCTTAAAGATCTAAGCTTTGGGAGAGGTAATCTTAGTGTTAGTCCACTCAACTACAAACGAGACAAACCAAAATCAATTGGACACCAACATACCCTTAGTTCAAACACAACAGATCCCAGTGTAATAAAGAGAAATATTCACAGACTGTGTGAAATGGCAGCAAAAAGATTACGCACCTATAATATGGTTGGCAAAACAATCCATCTAAGTATACGCGCAGGGAACAGAGAGTGGTTTGGTAAACATAGTACACTTTTATACCCCACCAACAGTGAACAAGAAATCTATGCAACGTGTTGCGCTATATTAGAAAGCATGCACTGGCAAAGGTCCACAAGGCTGGTGGGTGTAAGTATCTCAAATCTCCAAGAAGAAAAGTCTCTTACCCTAAAACTCTTTGCTGATCACCATAAAGCACAAACAATCTTAAAAACAAAAGATTTAATAAATAATAGATTTGGAGACTTTACTATGGTTACAGCAGATACGATAAAAGCAGATCGAACTAAAGGCAAGATAAGCAGTTTTTTGCGATATCTATAGAAAATAGATATTTGATATTGAGAAGGTATTACAAAAATGATACTACTATAGTATGACTTACAGCATAGATATGAGAAAAGCTCTTGCACAAATTGAACTACGTACCATAGCTCTTGAAACCAAACTTTCAGCAGTAGAGGATAGGCTAGAATTAATTCCTCGAATTTATGACATGCTAGACGGCATGGCAAAAGAACTTGTTACACAAGGTCAAGAGTTGTTAATTATTAAACAAAAGGTATTAGAAGAAGTCTAGATAGTAAACCCAACGCTAAATTCTAGATACAGGTGCAGGAATACCATCAAGACCAGCATCAGTAAGATTCTTTATTACTTGCCCTAAAGCTGGATCCGTTTTAAGCATCAGAGCTAAGACGTTCGCAGGAACGGAAGTATTTAAAGTTTCACCGCCTGGCAACACAACCTCACTGGTTACATCTCCAGTCGTAGAGACCCGAAGACCGACTTGTAGTGGACCGCTTTCATCGTAAAATATTTCTCTCATAGAACGTAGCCTATCACACATCTCATAGTACGGCAAAGACTATAATACTTCCCTAATCCTCTTAAATACCCTTGCTGATTTGAAGCTATCTTCGAGGATACTCTTAACATAATGCTTGAGCAGATCATCCGCAGTGTAGATATGCTCTTTAGTAAGCTGGGTCGGCTTATACTTAAAGTTTGACCCAATAGAATACAAAACTTCTGCAGTCTTTTGATCAATCCGCACACCTTGCAGCGTAGTACTACACTTAGGACATAAGAGTCCCCCATTTGAAATACTAAAACTAAAAGAAGCCCAATCTACTGAAAAGGGCTGTGCACAGTTTACACATTCTGCTAAGTTAATTTCATACCCCAAAGCTCCCATGAGATACACTTCAAACGTGTTGACTATTAAATAGGACTGTAAATCAGATTTACTTTGCGAAAGCTTTGTTAGGCAGAGAATTAGCTGATTAAAAACACCACTTAGTGGTTCTTCTTTTAGTAGCCTGTATGCAAGTTCAAGCAAGTAAAATGCATGTGATTGAAAAAGAAGAGAGTTTTTAATAGGCGCAAACGAGTTTAGAACAGTGACCTCATCAATCGAGAGAAATTCCCCATGTTTTGAAACCTTTGCTTTGATATGATTGAGTGTATCTAAACTACCGGACCTTTTAGATTTAATTCTTCGTACACCTCTTGCATAAAGTGTGACAAGGCCCTCCTCCTTTGCAAGAACTGTATAGACCTTATCGTAATCTTTCCTATTTGTACTCTTAAGAACTAAAGCCTCAAGGTTAAAGTTATGCACACTCTATTTAAGCTTCTTAGAATACTTACCGTCAAGCTTATTCAGCATGACCTCTTTTGTTTCGCCATCTACTGTAACTGTATGCTTCTCCGTATCTATTGCGACCTGCTTTTGGATATATAGGTTATAGACACCATTTTGTATTACAGAGTTAGGCACATAGTATTCAAAAGTCATGCTCTTTGTTTCTCCAGGTCCTAGAGTTATAAAACCGTGGAAGTATTTTTTATTTCTCTCTTCACCCTCACCTGCTGGATCTTCTGAGCCCGTAAGCTTGATAAGAGTTGAATCTTTTGGAGTGTAAACTCTAACCCAATCTCTAAACCTTTTCACAAATGGCGCAAATTCCGCACCGGGTTGAGTATAGGTATAATTGATTGTTACAGTTCTTTTTATCTTATCGCCTTCTTGTACCATTTTATGATCTACAGTTTTGTTCACAAACCAATTAGTCTTATCGCCACCTAGGTTAGTCTGGTTAACAAATACATAGTCACCTTCAACAGGGTCAACAATTCGACCAGAGAAATTATGCTTATCTAGCAACGCTTGTGCTTCCGGCTCAAATACTACAGCCGCAACATGCTTTCTAAGTAGT
>CAZLZI010000051.1:3424-5256 GCA_964563965.1 uncultured Candidatus Saccharibacteria bacterium | reverse complement strand
GACTCGTATTGGAGTGAGTACTGTGATCAAGAGATTGTTGATGGGCGCTATATTGTAAAAATAACGCCAATTAGATCTTTGAAACCTTCTAATGTTTATACTTTTAAAATTGATCCAGGAATTTTAGGGGCTACGAAATCGGCATCTACAACTTTAAGCAGAGAGCTGACACTAACACCCTCTCCATTACCTAGATTTCAAGGTTTTAGTATTGCAAATGGTGCAAAAGATATTGATTATGAGAAAGAGATTCGTGCACATTTTGCCTCTCCGATGGCATCCTCAACTCTTGCGACAAATATAAGCGTTAATGGGCAAAAAGGTTTCTATGAATATATTGGTGTTAGCGATACAGATGCACTGTTATCTAAGGTTTTAGAGCCATCTACTACTTACACTATTACCATACCAAGTGGTATTGCAGATAAATTTGGCAGGCCCTTACCCAATGGAGGAAGTGTGACATTTACTACCAAGGCCGTTACCCCGTACTTGTCCATATCCATTTATCCACGTAATCAAAAGTTTACAAATTATGCAGCTCATATTGATAAACGCGTAATTGTTAGAACAACTAATATTCCAAAGCTGGAATACAACCTGTTTGAAATAACTGCAGAGCAATACGCTGTTATGAGTTCTACAAGATACAATGCTTACTCAAATGAAACATTTGGCCCAGACGATTTAACTGCTTCAGAGTTAACACGACTTGGTGTTAAAAAAGTCGGTACGTGGACCAAGAGCTTTGATATTTCTCCTAATGTCATAACTGATACCATCTTCAATTTTAATAAAGATGCAAAGTACAACATAAAGCCTGGGTTTTATGTACTTAGTATAAAAGATGCTTCTTCAACTAAATATCAAGATGCAATGTTATTGTTTGTAGGGGATACGGCTTTAACAGCCAAACTTTCACATGATGGCGTATTTGTTTGGGCTGCAAGTACTTCAAAACAAGAAGTTAAGCCAAATTACAGTGTAGAAGTTTATAAGATTCTTGTAGCTCCTAAAACCGCAGCTGACGTTTTCTCAAATGTAAGCAGTTCAAAAGCATTAGTTAAAAAGATTGTAGGAGGTAGGACAGATAGCCAAGGTGTTGCACAACTAAAAGATAATTTCGCATTTAAGAATATTGAATCAGACAAATACTATGTAGTTGCTAGGGGCGCGGGGGATGTTGGCTTTGTGAAAGGGGATTGGGATCAAGGTATCTCATATTACGACTTTGCAAATGTTAATTACGATTATTCAACTACAAATAACGGTCCAAAAGGCTATAAAGTTTTTGCACTAACTGATAGAACTCTTTATAGGCCAGGACAAAAGCTTTCTTATAAAGTAATTATTCGAGAAAACAAGCTATATACATACAGTACCCCAAACCTAGAGGGTATTCCTATTAAAGTAACTATCCATGGTTACGACGCATCTTGGAATCTGAAACAAATGTATGAAAGAGAATTTACAGATAATGGTGCTGATAAGGTAGGGGAGTTTACAATCCCTGCGTCAGCTTCAACAGGTACATATTCATTGGGTATAACCTCACCTACAGGACTATTTGAGACTTATTATAGTGATTTCTCTGTGCAGTATTATCAGCGTCCTGATTTTGAAGTAACAAGTGTTGTTCCCCGGAGTGCTTTGCGTAATGCTCCACAGACTCTAAAAGCTCAAGCAAAGTATTTCTACGGATCTCCGGTATCGGGCGCCCAGACTTCATACTCTATTTTTAAGCGTGATTTTATTTTCAATTCAAAAGCCAGTCCTGACTTTAAGTTTTATTCGGATAAAAAGTACTTTGGAGAAGATTATTCCTACGAAGG
>CAZLZI010000051.1:0-3324 GCA_964563965.1 uncultured Candidatus Saccharibacteria bacterium | reverse complement strand
ACAGATTCGAGGCTTTATGTCAGTTCGTCATCAGATAGCGGTTATTGGCAGCAAGAAAATCACGATAGAGTAGAAGTTATTACAGATCGCGGAGAATACAAGGTTGGGGATTCTGCCAAAATTCTAACTACGGCAAATATTGAAAAAGGAGTAGGCCTTCTGACAGTAGAAGCAGAAGGAGTTGTATACCACAAAGTATTTAAGCAAAATGCTAGTGGTAACGAAATCGAATTACCTATCTCGGATAAGTTTGTACCTAATGTATACGTTTCCACTCTCATTATTGGCGCTGGCAAAGATGTATACACACCTCCTCAGTTCAAGATGGGCATCACAAATATTAAAGTAGATGCATCTTTAAAGAAACTAGGTGTAGCAGTTAAGTCAAATAAGCAAAACTACGCTCCAAAGGAGAAAGGTAACCTTGAAGTTTATGTTAAAGACTCGAAAGGTAATCCACTTAGAGATAGTGAAGTGACAGTAGCCTTAGTTGATGACGCGCTTCTCACAATCAGTCCAATTAAAAGAGCTAATGTGTTTGACTATTTTTATTCAGCAAGATTTTTAAGTGTGAGAACATTTCAAAGTTTGATCACGTCTCTAGATAGAATAAATGCTAATACTGAAATTGGAGCCAAAGGAGGTTCAGGCAGTAAAGGTGGTGCTGGGGGTGCGTACATTGACCTCACACGCTCGAATTTTGCAGAAACGGCACTTTGGTTACCTAAAGTTACAACAGATGGAAGTGGCAAGGTAGTTGTTCCATTTACCTTACCTGATTCCACAACTCGCTGGAATGCATTTGTACTAGCGCAAAGTGCGGAAGGTGATAAATTTGGGCAAACTGTCTCTCTTTTCACAACCCGCAGAGATTACTTTGTCGATCCGGCATTTCCAAGATTCCTTCGCTCAGGTGATAAGTTTGATTTGGCAGCTGTAATTCATAACACTTCGCGAACCAGTCTAAAGTTAGACCTGAGCATTAAAGCGAACGGACTAACCATAGGAAGTCCTTTAGTCAGTGCACAAGTGGATGCGGGAAGTTCAAAGCGAGTTACGTTTAAGGCCACCACCTCGTCGGCTGAGACTGCGCAGATTACATTAACACTTAGTGCTAATGGGAAAATTGTAGACATTGTGGAAAAGAAACTGCCAATCTATCCGTTCGGGGTTGAAAAAGTTGAAAGCTATACAAATACTGCGTCCTATGAAGGCAATAATACTGTTTCAATATCCCCAACTTTAGATCGCAAAAATTCCAGTCTAAAGGTTAGGGCATATTCCTCATTAATTGGAGCCTCAAAAGAATTAAGTCAGCAACTCATTAGTTATGTATACCAATGTAACGAACAGGTTTCTAGCAAATTGCTACCACAAATTTACCTTATAAGATTTAATAAGTCGCAAGGTGAAAAACAAAACCTTTATTTAGAAGCAAATATCAAAGATGGTGTAGAAAGATTACTTAAGACTCAGCACAGCGACGGCGGTTGGGGGTTCTGGGAAAATTCACTAGCAGATAGCCAGAATACGGCGCGAGTCCTTGAAGTACTATATGAAGCAAAGAAGGAAGGTTTCATAGTTAATGATTCTGTAATAGACAAAGGAAGATCTTATATGGCAGCTAATATGCGTGAGCAAGACACTCACGCAGTTTATGTTTTGCAACTTGTAGGTTACGATGCGACTTCTTTCATCTCTGCCGCATACTCAAGATACCCGACTATGTCAGATTATGAAAAGGCATATCTGATTCTTGCTATGAAGGCAAGTCCGCACGACTGGAAGAGCCATATGTCGACACTTAAAGCAAACGTACTGCTGCATGCTGATTATGGTTCAGGAAGAGTGTTTTGGACTAACCCAAAGTATGATTGGTATATAGGGGACGGTACAACTGCTACAGCTGCCGTACTTAGAGCTCTAAACAAAACTGATCCAAGAAGTCCTGTTAGTGATCTTGCAATTACCTACTTAGTGCAGGATGGGCTTAAAGCAAAACAAGAAATTAATACCTACGCTATGCGAACTTCTTCAGTTGCAATTCTTGAGAACTATATTGTTACCGGTACAAAGCTACGAGATTCAAAAGTCGAGTTATTCATAAACGGTACACAAGCAGGCAATGGTGCGTTAGAGAAGTTTTCTTTTAAGCCGTATGAGGTAAGTTTTAGTCTTTTAAATACATTATTCAAAGTAGGGGAAAACGAAATTAAAACAAAGTTCGTACAGGGAGGTAGGAACTTTTATGCTGTACTTTTAACATCTTTTGAGCCATTTGAAACTGTTGAGATTGAATCCAATGAACTAGGACTTGATCGAAGGTTTTATACAACAGACGGCGATGAAGTTACTGATGGTAACTTTAAAGCAGGGGAGAGCTATTTTGTGAAATTAACAATTGCAGCTCCTAATACTCGTAAAAACTTAGTAATTGAAGACTACTTACCTGCCGGTGCTGAATCAATCAATGGAAGTCTTACTAATGAAGCTTCTACTAAATACTATGCTGCAGATAACAATATCGAAGAAGATAAAGGGACCGCCAAGCTTTACTACTCCCATGCCGATCATATGGACGATAGAACAGCTCTTTTTATAGACTATTTGTCACGAGGTGTTTACGAATACACTTATGCAATACGCGCAGTAACACCCGGAGAATATAGACTTAGGCCAGCTCAAGTTTATGAAATGTATTCACCCGATATTAGAGCAAACACTGAGGGCAGAATAATTAATATATTAGAATAATTCTTTAGCTAACTTACGAAGCTTTTGGGCTATTTCAATCGGCGGATACTTAATCTTTTGGAAATTGAAATCAAATCCACCTTGTCTGTAATTTAATATCCGGTCAACAGGTAGGATATGAGTGTGAATATGAAGTAGGCTCTGTCCTGCTTTTTCTCCACCTTCTCTATATAGGACATTTATACTTGTATAGTTAAACTCTGTTTTGAGGAGTTTAATACCTTTTGCTACAAGTTCCTGTGTTTCAATGGTCTCTTCTATAGATATATGCTCAATTTTTTCAATATGGCGCTTAGGGATGACCATCAAATGTCCGTCTTCATAAGGAAAAAGATTAACTGTTAGCACGCTATGAGTGCCTTCTATGACAAAGTATTTGGCTTTTAAATCACAAAATGGACATTTAGTTATTGTATTTGCAATATGGTCGTACCATTGACCTAGTTTGGCATTCATTTGGGCTTCTATGGAGTATGGGTCAAGTGTTTTATTCATATTGAATATACTAAATTAGTATATATAATACTTCCCATTGTGTACAAAGAAAAGGTAAAAACAAACAAGACTAGA
>CAZLZI010000050.1:2251-5291 GCA_964563965.1 uncultured Candidatus Saccharibacteria bacterium | reverse complement strand
TTTATTGTGGCATATTTGGATCTGCAGTTAAACTAGGTGGGTTTTCTTTTAGCTCCTCTACTGTTTTTTTAATTACCACTTCTGTTGGTTTCTCTTGAAGTGAATCTCTGTACACTTGGCTTAAAGTAGCACTATCCACCTGCTTATAATTCGTGCCTTGGATAGTAGGTTGTGCTACTTCTTTTGGTTTATTAAGGTTTGCCTTTTCTCGAAGTTCCAGAATTTCTTGAGGATTAGTTGTTATAAGCTTATGCTCTTCTTCAGAGGCTTTTATTTTTATATAGACGTGGTTAGCACCTGCAAAGAACAAGCCTTCACCCACTCCTGCCGCAAGTAGGAGTCTTTTTTCTCCTTCAGAGAGATAGAATGTTTGGGCAACTCGATCTATTGCCGCTGGATGTTGTTTAAGTAGCACTTGAATAGACGAGTTTGTAACAATGATCTTTCCATACTCAGAGGAGAGAAAGTCATCTACATCTTGGGTGATGGTTGTAAGCCCAAGGTAATATTTTCTTGCTCTTTTAGCAATGCCATAAATAAATCTTGCACTGTCTTCGTTTTGCAACAAGTACCATGCTTCTTCAACTATAAGTACGCGCTTTTTAAGATTCTTTCTAATTGTTGTCCAGACATAATCAAGAATTATATAAAATGCCACTGGTCTTATTGCTTCTTCAAGATTCTTGGTGGAAAAAACAGTCATATTGCTGTTTAAGTCAATATTGGATTGCGAGTCAAAAATACCCGCCATTGAACCTCGAATGTATTTTTCAAGTCGGTCGGCCATACCTCGGGCTTCTGATTCTTGTGCACCAAGCAGAACCTTGTACAAATCTTCCATAATTGGCGGTTCTCTATCTCTTTGAGTTTCTGGATCTGTAGTAATGCCTTTTAAGCGGTAAGTTTCTATTAAGGCTCTGTCAAGTATTGCTTCTTCCGTAGGTGTCATTTTTCCTAGCATAAGTGTTAAAAGTGTATGTAGTGATAAGAGTTTCTGCCCTAGTTCGTTTTCTCCTTCGACTGCAATACCGGATAAATCAAAGGGGTTTATTTTTTGAGGGGAATTAGACGAGAAACTAATATAGTTACCGCCTACAGCTTGAGATAGATTCCTGTATTCCTCCTCTGGATCGATAATGAGTATTTGAGCTCCAAATACCATAAGACGCAAAGCTTCCAATTTTACAAAATAGGATTTACCCGAACCTGACTTAGCAAAGACAACGGTGTTAGCGTTTTCAAGCGAAAACCTGTCAAAAATAACAAGAGAACCATTGTGTATATTAATTCCATACATAATGCCATCTTCTGACGTGAGGTCTGAGGAGGTAAACGGAAATGTAGTGGCAAGGCTGGTTGTATCCATGTTTCTGGTTATAAGTAGTTTATCCATAGCTACAGGAACCGTAGCTTGAAAGGCTTCTTCCATTTGGAGTGTTGCATGTTTTGAAATAAGAAGTAGGGATGCAAGAGTTGCCTCTAGTTTTCTTGTTATATTATCTAGCTCCTCCATTGTTTCAGCAGGGATGGTAATGTAGAAAGAGAATTGGAAGAATTTTTCAATACCTTTAACAAGTTGTTCTTGTAATGCTTTCGCGTCATCAAGTGCTGCTTGTACAAATGGGTCTATTAGTCTGCCTTTTTCGGTACTGCTTTTAACAGTAGCCTCTAGTTCAGTGATTTTTTTGCGCAGGTCCTCAAGAATACTTTTTGCTTTTACAGGGTAGTAGAACATAGATATCTCAAGTGTATGATCAAAGTTGATTACAGGAGAAAGCCAGTTCGCACCAACAAATCTAGGATAACCGGAAATAAAGATAGTTCTGTAATACATATTCCCTATCTTTAAATTATTGAAATCAATTTCAATAGCAGAGGGAGCGATAACATCCCTTATATTCACCATCCCATTCGCAAGTGTTTGCGCTGGGGGTGCGTTTTCTGCTTGATTTGATTTTATTTCCTCTTGTGGCTGTGGTTCTGGTTTTGATTTAAACGGTAGTAATCTTGGCAGTTTCATTTTATTCCTCTATCAATGCAGGATTAACTATAGCAGTTTTATAGTCATCCACATTAGTTTTAATTCTTTGACTGTGTTTTGAGACCGGATTATAGATATCAAAATAGAGTTGAACTAATTCTTGTGTTGTTAACTGCTTTGATTGTATGCCGATACGGTTGAATTGCTTAATGACATGATCTACCTTTGGCATGAGTTCATTGGTGTAATTTTTGATTGTTTTATCCACATCAACACTAATACGTTTGTTTTGTTTACCTAATAGTTTGCCTACCCAACCAAAAGGTTGTGTTGCTAATTCACTACCAGTAACAGCGCCTCCTGCTGGAATAACAACATAGAAACTTTTATCTAGTACTTCATTCTGTTTTATTACTTCTTGGACAAATTTGCGATATGCTTCGGCCTGTTTTTTCAATAGCGGGTCTGCAATTTGTCGTTCAACGCGAATGACTTTCTCAATATACTTGGTTATATCCAATTTCTTTGATCTTATAACCACTTGCACAGGAAAGGTTATAGAGTTTAGAAGCATAGAAAAGGCTGCAATAATAGCGTCTTGTTCAATTTCTGATAACAAGTTGAAGTTTACAGCTTTCGTTTGAATTACAGCGCAAATTGACCCGTTTTGTAGAACTACTAAGTTACTCTTTACATCTATGATATCCAGATGATCTTGTGTTGTTGAGTTAATTTTAAACATTTTGTTTGCCTATAAATTCTAGTGGTGGCAATACCTTGCCATCAAGTACTACTTTGGTTGCATTAAAAGTAAGTCCAGTGTGTTTTGCTTTATCTAATTCTACTACATATTCACCATCACCAAGAGGAGTAGTTATGGCAAAGACCCCTAACTTGTTTGTTTTCAAAGCTCTGACAGGTTCTCCCGTAGGTCTTTTAATGATTACTAGAACATTATCCATAACATTGCCTGTCGTATTTTTTACAATGCCAGTAATTACATTAGGAGAGCTTGTTAATATCTGTTTCCCAAAAGAAGGCGGGTTAGTTGGTACTGGT
>CAZLZI010000050.1:0-2151 GCA_964563965.1 uncultured Candidatus Saccharibacteria bacterium | reverse complement strand
TTGGGTTTGTTTTCAGGTGCGGGGGCAAATGTTTGGCCTGGACGAGGGGCTTCTTTGTCTTTTTGCATTTTAATCATTAAGCGCAGTGTTTCTTCCTGTTTGCGTTCTTCTTCTATGCGTTTTTCCTCGCGTTGTCGTTCTTCTTCTTTTTGTTTCTTAGTCTGCTCCTCCAATTTCTTTTGAAGTTCTGTGATTCTGCCAAGTAAGACTTCTTGCTCGATTTTAGCGCTGCCTATGATTTGTTCTTGTTGGTCGAAATTAGATTTTACTTGTGATGCTTTTGCCATTTCAACTTTTACTTTTGCCATTTCCTCTATTAATTTCTGATTCTCCGCTTGCAGTTTCTTTATATTCTCTTCTGTTCTTTGGGCATCAGTACTTGCCATGCTGTCAACAGCAGGTGTTTCTTTTACACCTTGTTTGGGTAAAGTGCCTGATTCCATACGTATTTGGTCTAAAACTTGTTGGAGTTGTTTGGTTTTTTCCTCTAGTTGTTTTTCTATATCTACTTCGGTTTGATTATTAACCTTTAGCACCCTTTCTCCCCTTATTGGTAGGATTATCTCCCCTTCATTATTCAGTGCAAGTGGCGTGAACATTCGGCCAGACATGCGGTCCGGCGTGATACTTGGTGTTAAAGGCTTATTGCTCTCTGCCAGACTGAATTCTCTAAGCAAGTTTATTTTAGGATACGTTCTGGCTTTGACATCTTTTAGGGTAGCTTCAGTAGAAGGCTGTCTGTCAATTGGATCTAGTCGGTGTTTCACTGCTTCAATGCGGGCAATATCTTTATTTGGTTCTTCTGTAGCAATATGTTGTTCTTGTTTAGTTTTACTTATTTGATCAAGCAGTCTTTGCATGACAGGAGATGTTTGTGGTGGAGCCTCTTCCTGTGGAGTAAGTTTGGCTGTAGTTGGAGAAAACCCCTCATCTACTACTGATATGGTTGTATCTATAGGTTCTATTACAGGCGGTGCCTGTTGTACTTGAGGTACAGGTATATCTTGTGCTGGTTGTACAGGGGAGGCGTGTTGATTCATTTGTTTAAACACTGCTTTTATGTCAAATGAAAGTGTTGGTAAGGCATTTTCTATACTTTTATCTGCTTGTGCTTCTTGTCCCATAGGTATAACACCGGTTATATGTTGTTTATTAACAAGTACTGGTTTGGGTAGTTGAGAGGGTAACAGTTCTGTTTCTACATTAGGTTGTACTTGTAGTTCTGGTACCTGTACGGTATATGGCTGGTTTTTTTCTTCCATTTTATAGTATGCGTAGGTATCTCTGACTTTTTTTATAAACTCTTCTTCTTTCTTTTCATAGTCTTCTTTTTGTTCTTCAACTTGATTATAAGAGTCAAGATAGTTTTCCAACTTTCTTCGTGTTGTTGTAGGTGCTAATGTAATTAATTCATTTCTAACAAAAGCTAAGTTTTCAAAAGTAAAAGCTCTAGGTATTTCTGGTGTTTTGCGCCAAACTTTTTGAGTTGGATTATAGATAGCTCGTAAGAAGTTTGCGACCCATTCATCCATACCGCGATCATTTATAGGGAGGAAAGCAAAGATAATGCCTGTACCACCGAAAAAGAAAACCATAGGCCACTTAAGTAAGTTACCGACAGTCATTGCTGAAAAATAGGCTAAGGCGCCAAACACTGCCAAGTAAATAAATTCTCGAAGAGTCATTTCTCCGATTATCTTGAACTCTACCTCCATAATGTTTTGAGGTACTGCGTGTTGTCTATTGGTGATCTGTTTTTCGTCAATGGGCATGAGCTTACTTTATTATACGTTACTATGTGAGGTTTTTAGTAGTGTTTCTTTAGCGTTTCTGGCCAAGAATCCAGCCCTCTACTTTTTTAGGGACTGAAAGCGCTTGAATACAGAGCATCATCGATATAAAAGGTGTCATCAACATGATTAGATAAATCTGTAAGCTGCCTTTAAAAAAGTCTGCAATCATACCACCGGAAAAAGATGTTATGTTGGGTCCGAACAAACCGCTATAGAAGGCATATCTGGGGATGAACTCAGAGAGTTTAAGCAAGAAATACATGCCTACTACAGAAATAAGTTTTGCTACCATGCCTTTAAACCAGTTTATTGTAGCAGCGTCGTTTCCCGGTATTGCTCCCCATGCAAATATTAGGGG
>CAZLZI010000049.1:0-5898 GCA_964563965.1 uncultured Candidatus Saccharibacteria bacterium | reverse complement strand
GAATTATTTTTTACACCAACATCGTACAGAACTAGCAATTTCTCAAAACCGAAGGACACACTTGTTGTATAATGCTGCCTTGTGATGTTGAAAAGCATTGAGTAAAAAAAGGACTGCGGAGAATTTATTATAAATTGTAATGCAGGTAAAAGTGTCGGAATGCTGAATGCCAAGATATCTATTAGGTATGTCTTAATGCTTCGTTCCCTATACAATAGTGGTAACAGGTATATTGGGCTTAAAAATATACCTATATGTTTCATGCCCAAAGACACGCCAAATAAAAAGAAGGATAATCTGAATTTTGTTCTGTAGAGCATTAACGAAGCTACCAGCGCACACATAGCAAGGCTATCCGACTTACCATCACTTAAGATATTGATAGTCCATCTGTTAAACAAGAAAAACAGCATGGCAGCAATACCCATCAATCTGTTCTGTTTATTTCTGAAATAGATGTAGAACAACAGTCCAGTAAGTGCTTGCGCATAACTTAGGATGTCTCTGTATAGCTCAAGAAAGCGATCGTAGTCAGTGTTACTGAACGAATTCACAAAGATGAGTGTGTAATAGTATAAAGGTAAAAAGGTAGCATACTTCTGATTTACAAGAAGGTCTCCACCAAGAATTCTTTTATATGGATTAACACCTTTTTGTATTTCCATCGCAGCGTTAAATTCGTGCGTAAGATCCGAATCTGCGAATTCCCATTCTGCTTTCCAGTTAGCTTTCTTCACAAGCCCAAAGACATAAAGGGTGGATAGTATAACCAATACTTCAATTACTAATAAAAGTGTTTTTGATCTAAGTATTTTTAAAAGTTTATTCTTCATATGCTGCATATATAATAATGCGAACTGAACTAATTACCACTACCTTTTACTAATAACTTCACTAAAGCATATAAGTACACTGCATTGCTAAGTAGTAGCCCCGCATATATAAAGGGGTTCACGTAGTTTAATAGCACATATGTTTGGGAATTAACATTTGTTAGCTCCATGTAACCATTTTCATCTCTTCTTAGATCTATCGAATTCTCAGACTCCCAAAACGGTGAGTATGATATTGACGTTTTAACAATACCGCTGTCAGCAGTGTCTTTGAGCCTTGCATCAAACTTAGTGGGATGCGAGTCTGTTTTGCTCAAAGTTCTAGGGCGTGGTTGTGTAAGTTTATAAATTCTAAGCTTCTGGTCCCAACCTTGCCTTGTCAGATTTAGAAATTCATACTCTTTATCAAGCACCGCATAGTTTTGATAGTTGTGCCCATTAAAAGTGGGGATGCTAAAATCGGCGAGTTTTATAAATCCTTGTCCTAGTTCATCAGCGCTTACATAGTAATCGGCGTAGTTGTAGTCACTATTAAGCGCGGTTTCTTGTGTGAATCCCATTGTGGGGGTACTTCCATAAAAATATTTATAATCATTAAGAGTATTCGTATTATACAAAGTTGAGTAAAAAGGAATAAAAAACATTCTGCTGTTATCAAGAAAAAGATGCGTACCTTTGAGGTTTGCCAAGTACTTATAATAATCTACTTTTGTATATTCATCTTTGTAAGTCATTTTCAGAAAATTAAATGAATATGAACCTGCTCCGAGTGGGGCAAATCCTACAAGAACTTCTAAGAACATAAGAATGGATAGGCCTATTGTTACTAGTGTTTTGAGTGTTCCTTTGTTAATTTGATCTACAAAGTAAGCACTTATTATTACTACTGGCAGGAGTATAAAAATGGTGAAGGCGGGAATAATTGTGACATGATTGAATACTGGTAAGTTGAAGAGCAAAGATGATAGGGGATTATATGTAGTTGCAATAGTTCCAAGGAGCAGCAGTACCAGCATTGACTTCACTAACACCTGGTCTTTTAAAGTCTTCCTCTTCACAATAAGAAAATAGATCAGTCCGCATAGAAAAATACTTATACCGATTAGTCCTGGGGTAAAAGCTGGGGTATAGAAAAACTTTTTATACGGAATGAAGTAATACAGAAAATCTTGGATATGTATTTTACCTATTCTCCAGGAGCTGGCTACTTCTGAAATTCTGCCAGTGCTTGCGGTAAGTAAGTATACGAATGGAAGTATCTTTACTGCATACGCCAGAAAACCAATTATAGGGGCAAGAATCAGGTGTTTAAATTTAAACCCAAAGTTGAACAAACTATATGCAATCCAAAACAATCCGCTTGAAATGGCAATATTGGTATTACCCTCGAACAACGAACCTACAACAATGCCCAGCAGGAGCAAATACTTCTTGTTTTTTGTTTCAATATATAGATGAGTAAAGCCTAATAAGAGAGGAATCCATTTGTATGTATATATGTATTCAACCCCAACATTTGGGGATAGGCGCATAGTAATAAATGCATTAAAAGTGAATATAATACTACCTAAGAAAGCACTGCTGTCTTTTAACTTAAGAATCTTAAAATAGCTAAATGCGAACATAGCACAAAAAAACACTTGTAAGAACAGAAAGATATTGGCGGCTGTAAATACGCTAGTGAGCAAAAATACTGGCATAAACGGGGAAAAATATGCTGCCAAAGGATTTGCAAAAGCGTCGTAACCACCCCCAGTTAAAGAGTTCCAGATAGGAGGTTGGTGATGTTCAAGAATACTTGTTCGATAGAAAGTGAAGAAAGTCATTTGAATGTTATTGAAGTCTTGCTGGGCTAGGGTCTGCTCTTTAAAGAGCAACTTATTAAAAAACAAAATTGAAAGCACTAGTAGGACTACAACAAAAAGTTTGGATAGGTAGGGTCTTAAGTGGCTAATGATTAATGCTAAATAACTAAGGGGTGCTACTACAATAAAGATAAGTAGAAGTGTGTTTAATAGACCAGCCATAGTTGTTAATCCCAGTTGAAATTGTTTCTATCATATTCCATATCATCGAGAAAATCATCTAGCTTTGGACTCTCGTGTTTATTCTGATATGCTCCGCCTTTTATCTCAAGGAGTGTGGCGGGGATCTCTGAGATGAATCGACTTGGAAAGTTTGATTGAACTGTACCAAAGTAAAGTCTGGATTGAGCATTAGTAATGTGGACTTTTTCCATTGCTCTGGTTATTGCAACGTAACATAACCTCCGCTCTTCCTCGAGTTGTTCCTTTTCCATTAGGGACTGGCTATGAGGAAATATCCCCTCTTCCGCACCAATTAAGAAGATATATTTAAACTCTAATCCTTTGGAAGCATGTATAGTCATCAGCGTTACAGAGTTTATGCCGTCTTTATTTGGTTTATCGGTGCTTTCAATAAGGGAGACATTTTCTAAGAAATCTCCAAGATCTGTAAATTGCGATGCTACGGAATAAAGTTCTTTAATGTTTTCAATCCTCGAGAGGTTTTCTTCTGTCCCATCGTTTAGCCATGACAGATAGCCGCTTTTTTCAACAACTTCGTGCAGTAACTCGTTGGTACTTAGTGTCTGGGCATCGGCTATCCACTTGGTGAATGGAAGTTTAGTTTTTTCCTCAATGGTTAACACATTCCAACCTTCTTCTTTCAACTTTTCTTTGGATTTGTCGCCAATACCTCGTGGAGGTGTGTTTATTATTCGATTCCATGAGGCTCCGTCTTTTGGATTGTGTATTACTCGCAGGTAAGAAATAATGTCTTTTATTTCTTTTCGAGCATAAAATCTAAAGCCACCTATTATTTTATATGGAATATTAAATCGGATAAGTTGTTCTTCTATGGTTCGAGATTGCGCATTGGTTCGGTACAAAACAGCAATATCGGTAAGCAGTGTTCCTCTGGATTTGAGTTCCTCAATTTGTGAGCAAACATAATAGGATTCGTCTTTTTCATTTTGGGCACCAAATACGGTGATTTTTTCACCCAATCCTTTGTCAGTCCACAGCTCTAATTTTATGTTATTTGTATTATTCTTAATTACGTTTGTAGCAGCGTCGAGGATTGTTTGTGTAGATCTATAGTTTTGTACTAAGTTGTACAGCTTCGCTTCTGGGTAATCCCGCTGAAAATTAAGTATATTTCTATAATCTGCTCCTCGAAAGGAGTAGATAGCTTGTGACATATCTCCTACAACAAAGATATTTGAATGTTTTCGTGCAAGAAGCTTTGTTAGTTCATATTGAGCTTTGTTGGTGTCTTGATATTCGTCAACAAGAATATATTTAAAGGTGGTTTGATACTTTTCAAGTACCTCTTTCTCTTGTCTTAGGAGCTTTACACATTCAAAAAGTAGATCGTCAAAGTCTAAGGCATCCGCTTTGCGAAGTCTTTTGTTGTATTCAAAATATACTTTAGCTGTGGTTTTGTGAAAGTAGCCTTTTGCATAACCTTCATACTCATCAGGACCTATTAACTCTGATTTTGCTTGTGAGATAGAGGACAGTATGGCATGGGGATTAATTTGTTTAGTGTTAATCCCAAAGTCTTTTGCAATCTGTTTAACTGTAGATAATTGATCATCTGAATCATAAATTACAAAAGATATAGGAATGCCAATCTTAGCTCCGTCTTTACGCAAGATGCGTGAACAAATTGAATGGAAAGTCCCTGACCATGGTATTGTTCCGCCACTGTTGGTAAGTAAAGAAACTCGTTTCTTAATTTCCTCCGCTGCTTTATTCGTAAATGTTACTGAAAGAATATTAAACTCATTTACAGCGTGATGTTCTATCAAGTAGGCAATACGATGGGTGAGTACTCTAGTTTTTCCGCTTCCAGGACCTGCTACAACAAGTGCGGGACCATCAAGATGTTTAACAGCGTCTTGCTGTTCTTTATTTAATAAATCTAACATGCAAATTAGTGTGGCTTGTACGGATGGTCAAGAAAAATATTGTATTTAGCAAAACCATAGTCAAGCATGTTAACCATATCACCCTTTCTATCAATACTGTTTAATACGATGCCAACGAGTTCTACATTATCATTTTGCGCATAAGTTACAAGGCACAGCCCCGCTTCTTCTGTATACCCTGTTTTAAAGCCTTTAACACCTGGATATGTTGTTAGCAAGTTAGTTTGATTATACAGGGGGATGTATTTATGATTTTCATTTGAGGCAATTTCATGCTCGACAGTTCCCGCAATCTTTCTTAGGTCTTTGTGCTTGAGTGCATAGGATGTAAGCTTTGCAAGATCATACGCATTGGAATGTGCTTTGTCATCCAGACCAGATGGGTCTGTAAAGACTGTATTAGTTAAGCCTAACTCTTTAGCTTTGAGATTCATCCATAGCACAAACGTTACATTATCCACAGCAACGCCTTCCGCGATAGCATATGCTGCATCGTTGCCTGAATGCAAAAAGAGTCCATATAGTAATTCTTCAAGTGTATAAGTCTCACCTTCGGAAATATTCATAGAGTTCTCACCAATTGAAGATGCCTTTTTACTTATTGTAATTGTGTCGTTCAAATTTCTATGTTCAATCGCAATAATGGCTGTCATTATTTTGGCAAGGCTTGCAATTGGCACTACCTCCTCTTCGTTACTAGCATAAAGTACCTCTCCTGTATTTATATTTACAAGAAAAGCAGCCTTTGCAACTGTGGCAGGCATGTCGCTTAAATCGTGTTTTTTTACAAAGGTAAAATCTTTATCAGTATCAAATGCTGTAAGCTGTGTTGTCTTGTACAAGTCATTTTGCTTTGCAAGTCCGACAAGTATGGGTTCTGCTTGCGCGTTTGAGGGTGAGATGGACTTAAGTGCAACAATCCCACCACCACTAACTATAAAAATCATCAAGAAAAGAGCTATTGTTACCCTTGCACCGCTTTTCTTAGTTCGAGAATTACTTTCAACCGTGTACTTTTTAAAATCCATCATAGGCAAAGATAATTTTACATAAAAAACTATCAGATTTCCCCTGTTTGTCACTTTGTTTTATACTACTCCTATGTCAAAG
>CAZLZI010000048.1:0-6030 GCA_964563965.1 uncultured Candidatus Saccharibacteria bacterium | reverse complement strand
TCTGTTCAACACTCTGTTTCTAGATTTGTTTTCGGTTCGTCCTCATCCGTGTATGGCAATAGAGAAGATAGAAAAGTTAGTGAAGAAGACGATGTATCAAAACCAGCATCAGTATATGGTGCGTCAAAAGTTGCAGGAGAAGTATTGTCGCATTCATTTTATAAAATGTTTGGCCTATCTGTAATGATAGTTCGTATCTTCGGACCTATATACGGACCACTACAAAGACCTTATGGAATGTTTCACCAACGTGCAATCAATTTTGTACATAATAATAAAGAACTTCAGATTTATGGTAAAAAAGGACTGGACACTGCAAAAGACAGCACATATATCGATGATGAGGTAAACGGTATTATTGCTTGTCTTGACTGTGATTATGCGTTTGAGGTTTTCAATATTGGTACATCTAATCCCCTTCCTATCCGAACTTGGATAGACTCAATTGAACAAGCATTTGGTAAAAAAGCGACTTATAAAGTAGTGACTGTGGATAAAGGAGATGTAGTATCCAGTGCATCAATAGAAAAAGCACAAAAAATGCTATCATATAATCCTTTAATGGTTATGTATGAAGGTGTAAGACGACAAGTAGAAATTTTTAAACTGATGCCTAAGTGGTATCAAGAAATGGAAGTATAATGGGTAAGCTCATTTCGATTGTAATTCCCTGCTATAACGAAGAGAAGAATATTAATAGAACTCTAGATGATCTACTGTCTTTGGCAGAATCGAACGGGTATGACTTTGAATTAATTCCAGTAAATGATGGGAGTAAAGATACTACATGGGATGTGATTAAAGGCTATGCTCAAAAACATAAAAGTATTCATGGGATAAATCTGATGGGTAATTTCGGGCAAAGTGCTGCTTATCAAGCTGGCTTTGATATGTCCAAGGGAGAGTACGTTCTTACTATATCAGCAGATCTGGAAATTCCTGTTGAAAATGTGGTTGCTGTTATTGAAAAGTTGGATGAAGGGTATGACTTTGTAAATACGAATAGGAAAGGTAGACACAATGCTATTTCAACTGAAAAGGGAACAAGGCAAGTTAAGAGCGGTGTTGCAAATAAGCTTATAGCGCATATTTCACATGTACATATGGAAGATAGGGGATCTGGTCTTAAAGGCTTTAGAAGAATACTCATTGAAAACTTAAGACTTTATGGAGAAATGCACAGATTTATACCGGATTTTGTTTCCGTATACCGACCCAAGATGATCGAGTTTGATGTTGAATTTAAAGACAGAGACTTTGGTGTTTCTGCCTATAAGGGGAGTAAGAGAACAATTAAAGTATTGCTTGATTTAGTAACTTTGTGGTTTTTGCTCTACTTCGCAAAGAAACCTTTTTATGCTATGCCCGGAAGACTGTTTGGATTTACGGGAGCAATTCTTGCAGGACTGGGCTGTTTAACAGGGGCGTATTTAAGCTTTTTGAAACTCTTCTTAGGTATCCCAATAGGTAATCGACCCTTGCTAATTCTTGCAATGATGCTTGTTGTGGTTGGTGTTCAATCCTTTATGTTAGGGCTTATCGGGGAACTTATGATGCGACTGTATTTTGAGTCTAGTGGTAGAAAAACATATGTTGTAAGAGAGTCGCTGTAATACCCTCCTCATTGGTAAGTTCTGTATTGGTTCGTATCTTGGTTTGGATACCTTGAATGAGGTTTTCTAAACGTTTATCTTTTTGCATTGCTTTGAAGAAAATCATTAACCTTTCCTTACTAGTCGGTAGTGTTTCAATAGAACGCCCTAACGCGTCAAGATCCTGTAGGAGTGTTTCTGGATTACCTAGCACCTTTAGATATATTGCGAGTCCGCTACTAAGGATATACTCAGCGTTTTGAGCTTGTGGTCCTAAGTCTAAGGCTGGTGTTTGTTCTGACATGTGTTGGAGATAAAACCGTGCATAATTGCTTGCTACTTTTTCCCCATTAATTATTTGTTGAATATATGGTTCGTATTTCACCCACAACACATCATCTACTCCATTAGTTCGCCTTGACATTCTATACATAGCATACGTGAGTATAAGTTTCGCATTCTTTCCTAATGATAAACTATTTTCCTCCGGATACTTCGTTACGTGTTTCATATGCCCTATCTCGTGTAACCATGTTTCAATACCATATGGTCTGCTTTTTGAAAGATCAAAGTCTAAGGAACCAAGATATACTATGTTAGCAGTCTTATTATAAAAGTGTTTATGTGTTGGTGTTAGAATCGTCTTTGCAGATGAACCTGCTACTTCTTCCATCACATTAATAACAGCACTCTCTGGATGAGGTCTAAAATAGAGATTGTTCACAATAAAACCTGTTTCTGGTATTTCCGCATCTATACATAAGTCTGCAATTAACTCTCCTTGGCCAACAGTTGTTTGCGTCATAAAGAGATGTTCTTTTACGGTTCCGTCTTGGTGGGTTTCAAAATAAGTAAACTTGGCATTGGGGAATTTTCTTTCATCTAGTATCGACTGCAAATATGGTGGCAGTTCCTGCTGTTGCAAAGAAAAGGCAGTATACACATCTGGTCCTATCGCCTCTCTAAATGAATGATATGTTCGTCCTTGAATCGTGTTTATTTCTGTTGAAGTGGGTCTTTCTACCATTGCTTTAATTTCCTTAATACTTTATAAGCAACCATAGCACCATTTAGTGCTCTGTGTTGCGCGGGTTCCGGTTCTATACCCAAGTATTTAGCTGTTATGTTCAAATTTAATTTGGGTAAATCAGTATGTGATAGTTTCAACCAAATCATTGAAGCGATATCATACATATGATAATCAAATGAGTGGTTGATGTGGTAGTTAGTAAATCCTGCTACAAGAAAGGACCAGTCAAAAGACACATTATGGTTACAAATAATACACCCAGTAGTTCTGTCAGCAATTTCTCTTAATACATCTTCAATGTTTAATGCTCCCTCCCACTCTTGTGCTGTGTAGCCATTCAACTTTAGTGCCTCTGTGGATGCAGTTTCTATGTGTAGGGGATTTACTTTCGCTTCATAAATTTCGATTATATCAAGCGTTGGCTGGTTCACGATTAGCATACCTATCTCAATGATTTCGTGCTTAGTGGGATCAAGTCCTGTGGTTTCTAGATCAATTATTGCTAGCTTTCTTGTTCGAAAGTCTTTAGTCATCTTACTTAAATAATTTACCTTTAAAAAACGCAAGTACAAGCACTAGCATTAACGAAAGGGTTAATGCTGTTATTATAAATGTTGCAAGAGTGTGATTCTGCAAAGGTAGTGTCACATTCATACCGAAATAACTAAAGATTATAGTTGGGATGGTTAGCAACACAGTTACAGAAGTGAGTATCTTCATGGTTTTGTTTAGGTTGTTGGAAAGTATCGTAGAGTAGGCTTCTCGTATATTAACTATGTATTTCAAGTTTGCTTTGCACATCTCAATAAGCTGAGCATTGCTCAGCGTTAAGTCTTGTACTAGATCCTCGTCTTGTTCAAATAACTTCAGAGTTTTACCGTGTAATATTCGCTCAAATACCATATTAGAAGGAATAAGTGAGTATAGAAAGTCATTTAATACGCGTTCGTATTCTACAAACCGAGTGATATCTTTATTTTCTATACCTTCAAGATTACTACTCGCCGTTTTAACTTGCTTTGAAATTAGGTGAACAAATTTATTGAATTCCTCATTAATTGCTTTTAAAAAATGTATAAAGAGCTTGGCTCTTTGCGTGGTATTTATGTTGTTAGTTTCAAAATGATGGTAGACGGGGAGTTCATGTTTTGCAATGGTGACAAAGTTATCTTCTGTAATAATAACAAGAGTAGGTTCTGTTTCTATTGTTTCGCCCTTCTTTACTGGGTATCTTGCAAAGATATACTTGATGCCATCTTCAACTTCAACACGAGGCATTTCATAAGGGTCAAGCGCATCATTTACGATAGTTAAATCAAGAGCAAGTTCGCTTGAGATTCTTTCAACTTCTTCAGTGGTGGGGTTAACTAGACTAATCCAAGCTCCTTTTCTATTTTCTTCTATTTTAGAAAATTTTTTCTCATGAATCTTTTTGAAAAATATATCAATCACAGCCGTATTATAGCTCTCGCTCACTAGAAGTCCTATATCTAGTTAAGTTTATTAGTATTCCTACTGCGTTAGTCCATTAAATTGGTGCAATATGCTATTGCCCAAATTTGAGCTAAAATAGGGTAAGTATGCAGAAAAACGGGCTTATATCAAAGGTTATAGGTGCTTTGGCTCTCTTTGTGACAATAATGGTGTTTATTGGAATACTTAAGCCAAGTCTATTCTTCACTATTATTAATATTTTCTGGTTTATCATTTTTATAGTCACTCTTACTATTGTTACGCTAGGTATACTTACATTTGTAGGGCGTAAAGATGAGGCAAAAACCATTATTAATCTGTTTATGGAGGGTTCCATGACTGTTATTGATGTGGTGGATTTCTTAAATGTTATTTGGAAGACGTTTATTCAGGTAGCAACAGATGCAATATTAGTTGCTATTCCATATCTAGGTATTGTGCTTTCAGGGTTACTCTATTTTTTTATTATGCTGATATACAAGTTTTCAGGTAAGTATATAGATGTAACTATACCGACAATTATACTAACAGTTTTTGTAACTCTGTTTGCTGGTGTTATGACATTACCTAAAAGTGATGGTATTACTGCAAGAGTTTATTCTTATAAAGTTACTGAAGCACTAAAGAAATTTAAACGTAGTTTTGTAGATAGTTTTGAAATTGTTATCTTTCTACTATTCTTAACAATCGATAGCCCGCGACTCTTTTTTATCCCAGAAAGCTTACATGGACCAATTCGTGCAAGTGTAGGGGATTATGACTTAATGGTAAGGGGTTTTGTATTGTCCGATCATCTCCAAAACACCATCAAGATTATAGGTATTATGGTCTTTTTAGAACTTTTAAGAAGATTTATACGAGTAGGCGCTACTTTTCGAAAGTATTATAGAAACATTGAGCTCGTAGTTGATGCAGACCAAGCCAGTACAATGCGATCTACTCAAAAGATTAAACCTGCTCTTCGTAAGACTGTAGCTTTAACCAGTGATGATTTTTTAATGTTTGCAACGTTTAATGTCTTTATTCTGTTAGTGTTTTTAATGTTTCCAAGGCTAAAGCTTCTCACACTCATTTGTGCCAGTATAACTGCTCTCCTTCTAGATTTGCTTTTCCCCTCAAGGCTTACGTCGGAAACATCAAGTGATCTGTTATCACGAATCTTTCAAAAGATAATTGAGTTAAATCCTCTCATTAAGAGACGAGCAGTGACTAATTAAGACTACTTCACTGGTATTTCTTTATAGAAACACCTGAAGCATCAATTCTCTTTATATTAGGAATTATGTTTCGCTTTGCAAAGAACTCATCCACCGCCTTTTTGCATCCTGGCCAGAAGTTGTAATCATCAACAAGGATATAGCCACCTACTGAAACCTTGTCGTAGAGATACTCTAAGCATACTTTTGTTGATTCGTACCAGTCACCATCAAGTCGCAGGATTGAGATAGCATTTATACTAGCTGTATTTTCAGGCAAGGTACTTTGAAACCAACCTTTGATAATCTTATAGTTGTGAAGACCTAGTTTTTTAAACAAGCTTCTCACGTCCTCTATTGTTCCTACATTTTTATTTATTGTTTTTAGACTGCCTTTGTTTTTACCATGTGCAAAAGTTGCAGCACCTTGACCGTCTTGAATGGTGGGTTGAGGTAACCCTTCAAATGAATCAAATAGATAGGTTGTACGTAAATTTTTACCTTCTTCACCCGCCATAAAAGCAAAGAGTGCTGAACATCCCCCTTTCCACACCCCACACTCGACATAGTCACCATCGATACCGTTTTTCACTACTTGTTGTGTAGTAGTGATTATGTTTACTAGTCTTGGATAATTTACCATGCTATGGTTTCTAACTTGCCATATCACCCGCTTATAGTTAGAAGGTGTTTTAGTATCAAGTAAGAGTTGAAATGTAAAAGCTATTTTATAAAGAAA
>CAZLZI010000047.1:0-6366 GCA_964563965.1 uncultured Candidatus Saccharibacteria bacterium | reverse complement strand
CAGTGGAACATTTACTCCAAGGACAGGGACAGTAGCAATTGGGGGGAGTGGGACATCTACGATTTCAGGAACAACTACTTTTTATAATTTCAGTTGTACAATACCAGGTAAAACTATCAAGTTTGCGTATCACACTGCTAACACCCCCTATTTTACATTCCAAAATCTCTTAACACTGGAAGGCAATTCAGGAAGTAAAATTAATTTAGAATCAACCCTATCAACCTCAAAATGGTTAGCTCTTTTCACTATTGATCAAAACACTGATGCAAGTCCTACAAGCGATTTGACAATTGAATATGTCAATATAAAAGATAGCGGCTGTCACCCCTCAAACACTAAATTGGTTTACAATTTGCCTTTAGGAGGTTCTGTTAATCAGGGAAACAACGATTCTTGTTGGCAATTTAATCAACCCCCGAACTCCCCGTCTAGTCTGGCTCAAGCAGACACAACTGATATACCGGTTTCCGTGGGAACGTGGTTAGCTGATGATGTGAAGTTTTCAGCTAGTGCCTCTGACCCCGATTCATCAGACACTCTTTATCTGTGTGTTGAAAGAGATATAGTAGGAACCTCCTTTTCTAATACAGAAGATAGTTGTGGTAGTGGAGTTGCATACTCTGGCTCTCCTATAACTTTATCTGTCACAAGCTCTGGACTTACAACCGATCAACCTTATCATTGGCAAGCTCGGGTAAAAGATGCAGGAGGGGAATACTCTTCGTGGGTTTCTTATGGGGGGAATTTAGAAAGTGAACTTGATTTTGGGTATGATACCACTGCGCCAAGTGGTGGAACTGTGTTTGATGGGACAAGTATAGGGAGTGATGGATCGTTTAATGACGGGTCATTATCATCGTTATCTGCCAATTGGAGTGGGATATCCTCTAGTGCGTCAGGTCTACTTAGATATGAATATTCCATTGGTACAACACTAGGTGGTACTGATATTAAAACATGGACGAGTACTACCACAAATACATCTGTAACGGCAACAGCACTAACCTTACAAACATCAAAGCTCTACTATTTTAATGTCCGTACTATTGATAACGCTGGAAATGTCTCAAGTTACATTTCATCTGATGGGCAAACTGTAGCACCTACGCTGTCATTTTCTGTAAGTCCCTCTTCTGTAACTTTTTCTAATCTTAATGTAGGAAATAGCTATGAGGATACTGAAGACACAACACTTACCACCTCTACCAATGCATACAGCGGGTATGTAATACGAGCATTTATAACAGATGTTCTGACTTCACCGGTAAATCCTAGTGCTGAAATTATTAATTTTAATGGCGGCAGTTATGCCTCTCCAGATGAGTTCAGATCTAGTGATTTAGGTTTTGGTTACACATCATCAGATACAAGCGTCCAAGGAAGTAATATATTTGGTGAAAATCCATGTTCTGGAGGAGGAACACCTCCATGCTATGCTCCGTTTTCTGTTAGTGGTCCTGGGGATATTGTGGCTGACCATACCAGCAGCGTAACGGGCTCCCCAATTTCAAGTGAACAATTCACCATAACGTATAAAGTTAAAGTACCTGCAACTCAAGAAGCATTGCCGTACTCAACTACTGTAATATATACAATTACGCCAATTTATTAATGCTAAAACACTTAATTTTCTCATTTCTACTAATTGCATCGATCACTAAAGTACGAGCACAAACAACTTCAGAGAGTACTGGTCTGGTTGTTAGTCCTGCGATAATTGAATTGGCTTTGGAAAAAGGCAAAGTCTATTCGCGTGATCTTATTGTAAAAAGTACTTCAACCCAACCAACTGGTTTTGTCGTGAGTATTGAACATTTAAGACTTGCTGATTATGCAACTGTTTCTGACCAAGAACTAAGTCCTCCAGACTGGATAAAACCTGTACAGCAAGAGTTCATTCTTAATCCTGGAGATGTAAGAAAGCTTAGCATTGTATTTAGTCCAGCTAAAGATACACCACCCGGTGGTTATTATGGCACTCTCTATATTCAGCCAGTGGCAGATATTACAAAATTAAGTCAAGCGAAAACTACTTCCGTACCTAAGCTAGGCGTTTTACTACTTGCGAAAGTCGAGGGTAAAACTATTTCACATCTAGTGTTTACAGGCTTTAAAAATAAATTCATTACAACTAATAAAGCTGTGCTAATACTTGGCTTTGAAAACCTTGGTAATGTACATACTATGCCTAGTGGTGAGGTAATTATGTCTAATTTACTAACTAATCAACAAACGAGGTTACCTTTGCCACCAGCACTTATATTCCCAAACACATATAAAGAACTAAGCCTAAAACCAGAGGTAGCCATTAGTTCAGGCATCTATAAAATCTCGTATAAAAGCCTGACAGACACTAAAGAGTTTTATGCTGTATTTACAAGCTCAATGAGCATACTCTTATCTACAATCTTGACATTTCTAGTCGCACTGGTCACACTATACCTTAGAAGAAAGTTCATACTACAAAGTATGAAGGAAAACTATAAGCAATGAAAAAACTATTACATCTGCCATTATTCATATTAATAAGTTTTGTATTTAACTTTGGTTTATTTAGCCTGTTTGGTAAGCTGTATGCTGATGCAGCTGTACTTACAACTGGCTCTGTAGCGATATCTGATTCAAGACCTTCTACCGCCTCAGTGACGTATACAATTGATTTTAGCAATGTTACAACGTCGGCTATAAAATGTATAAAAGGTGTCTTTTCAACCCAAGCAAGTGGTGGCTCTGTACCTACGGCTTTTACTTCAACATCTGCAGCCCTTTCAGCTAGTTCAGATTATATACCAACACCCGCAAGCTGGACTGTGGATGCTTCAACTAATGGAACAGTACTAATTACTTATGGAACGGGAGAAACTCCTGCAAGTGCTTCTGGAAGAACAGTCATACTTACTGGTATAACCAATGGGTCAACCGCAGATACTGCTTACTATTTACAGTTTAATACCTATAACAATACTGACTGTTCATCTTCTCCTGTAGACAGTTCAACAATTGCCTTTATTTACACAACCGGACAAGCTGTATCGGTAACTGTTGATTCAGTCTTAACATTCACAGTGAATGCGGTTGCAGCCTCTCAATCAGTTAATGGTGCTACTACAACAGTAGCAACCACATCTACAACTATCCCATTTGGTACAGTTACATCATCTGCTAATGCGATTGCAGCTCATGACCTAACAATTAGTACAAACTCTGATAATGGCTATACAACTTACATACGATATACAGGTGATCTCACCTCTGGTGCTAATACTATTTCTGATTTAGCGACGCATACTAATGCTTCCCCAGGGTCATTCTCTGCCGCTGGTACAGAAGCCTTTGGATATACAACAAATGATGCTACACTAGGAACCGGAACAGCAGCTAGGTTTATTAGCAATAATTGGGCAACATTTGATACAACCAATTATGAGGTTGCATATGCAGCAGCTCCTGTGTCGTCAGAAACAACCAGAGTAGGTTATCAAGTTGGAGTGAGTGGTAGCACAGATGCAGGTGTATATACAACAACTGTTATAATCACTGCTACGCCTGTTTATTAAGTATTTCTGCCCTTTATGATATGCAGAAAAAACTATACATATTCTATGTGCTCGTAATACTTTTAGCGCGTGTCTCCTATGCCCAAGAATCAGCCGGTTTTTCTATTTCCCCACCTTCGTTTGAGGTCACAGCAAATCCTGGTGACACAATAAAAAATGTTGTTAAAGTTACTAATATAACTACCAACCCACTTTCGCTTCAAACTCTTGCAAAAGACTTTATTGCGGTAGGTAATGAAGGGGCAGTAGAACTGTTAGATGAACGTAGCTCTTTTTCACTGGCTAGTTGGGTAACTTTTGCAGTTGAAAGCATAACTTTGCAACCAAAACAAACAGCACTGATTGACTATCAAATACAAGTCCCACGTAATGCAGAACCTGGTGGGAAGTTTGCCTCACTCATTTTTAGATCTGTCCCAACAAAAAATACTGAAGTAACAGGTGCTACACTAGCACAGGAAGTGGGGGCTTTAGTACTACTGAGAGTTACAGGTAATGCTAAAGAATATGCAAAGATAGCAGAGTTTACTTCCGATAAAACACTATATGAGTACGGACCAATAGAGTTTACATTACTTATTAAAAATGAAGGTAGTGTTCATGTGAGACCTAAAACTAATGTCGCTATAACAAATACCTTCGGTAAAAGAGTAGCCTCACTTAGTCTTGGTGAAAAGAATGTTTTACCTTCTGCAGAACGGAAGTTTAACGGACTTCTGGAGAGAAAATATCTGTTTGGCAAGTATACTGCAACTGCAACCGCAGTGTATGGAGCTAAAAACACAATACTGACAGACACCTACTCATTTGTAGTCATCCCTTATAAAGTAGTCATCCCAGTACTGGTCGGTTTATTGCTTCTACTAATAGCTTTAGCTAAAGGTAGAAAACGACTTACTAAAGCAATTGCCATTCTACTCAAAGGTTAGTCTTCATGAAGCTACTTTTTGCCCTGGTATCTTTATTAACCTTAGTTAGTATAAAAACACTGTGTTACGCTCAATCTGCTAACTTTTCAGTTTCTGTTCAAGTAGGTACTACAAATTTAATTCTTGAAGGTTATACTTCGCCAAACTCTTTTGTAACTTTTGTCGAAAATAGTGCGAATGTAGCAACCACCACTGCTGACTCTACAGGTTATTTTACTACCACTCTAACTTCCTACAATGTTACTGCAAGAACACTTACCATTACCTCAACGGATACTCAAAACAGAACCTCATCAGGTACTTCGGTGTCGGTAACACTCATCCCTGGAACTGATACAACTTTAAGCAATATAATCCTATCTCCTACATTTTCAGTTAATAAAACTAGCATGTATACTGTAAATGACAGTATTATTGTCTCTGGGAAAGCTGTACCTAGCTCCCAGATTCAGTTTTTTATCGACACACTATATAATACTACTATAAGTGTTTCAGCATCAGGAGAGTTCACTGCCCAATTACAACCGTCAGCTCTAACCATAGGCAGTCATTCCTTTTACTTAACAAGTAGTTTGGGTGCATATGAGAGCGTTGCATCTCCTATGCAAAGCTTCACGATCGTAGAACAGGTAGTATCTGATGATGATAACAATTATGGAGATGATAATGATGACGATGATGACGATGAAGATTCTAATGATTCTCCTGCTAGTCATACACAACCACAACTGGCCACTGGTTTAACTCCGCAACAGCAAGTAGTATATCCTACTTTACCTCAATATCCATTAGTACCGCAGTTATTTGAGTATGCCAAGAATATATTTCTAACAGAGAGTATTACAAATGACAATATAGCGGAATATGTTGAATTGTGGGTGAAGTATAAAAACCGAGGTACATTACAATGTGATTTAAATCAAGATAATATCTGTGATTTAGTAGACTTTTCAATTCTTATGTATAGGGTAGGCAGATGAAAAAAATACTTATTTTACTTCTGCTTTTTTGTATTTCAGTAATCTTACTGTATCTAAGTCTGATTATTGGGGAACTACTAGTTTCTCTTAGCTTTTTAGCTGCTGCAGTCTTATACAAAGTGTATAGACGACAACAAGCAGCCTTAGGTGTTATTACCATATTATTAGTAGAAGCTGTGTTAGTATTATTCTCCTTCAATCTCATAAACAAGTTTGATGCGATGTTAAAAGATAGGCTTGATATACAGCAGGTATATCCGATTAAACCTAACTATGTATACAAAAGCTTCTTAATCTCAATTGAAAACATAACAAATACAAACCCGATTAATGCAGCAGAGATATATCTTGCTTATGACACCTCAAATGTAACTATTATTGACATTAAACCACAGGATCAATTTTTAAAAATTACATTAGCTGCCACTACTGATAAAAATAAAGGGTTAGTGTATATTGCTGGTGGTTTACCAAATCCTGGCTATACAGCTAAATCTGCACTATTTGCACAAGTATTTGTTAGTCAAGCAATTGGCACAAGGAATGATCTTACAGTAGGTAAAGGCAGTAGAATTCTTGTTAATGATGGGAAAGGGACAAACCTGGCAGGCACTCGTCGTGGACCATATTTTAAGCTGGTGGAAACACCAAACACAAATGCTATTTCAGCCGAAGCTACTTCTAATACCAGGCAAATACTAAGGGTATCAGGCTTCTTAAATAAACAGTACACAAGTAAAATACATAGTATTACTAAGTCTATCCTTAGTTTAAATAGCAAAGTGTTGAAAAAATGATATAATATTTGAACTTATGGGCGGTTAGCTCAGCTGGTTAGAGCACTCGGTTTACATCCGAGAGGTCACAAGTTCGATCCTTGTACCGCCCACCATAAGT
>CAZLZI010000046.1:0-7250 GCA_964563965.1 uncultured Candidatus Saccharibacteria bacterium | reverse complement strand
ATCACCATGATAATTTACTAATAGTAAATCACATGACTATTTCAACTTTAAAACCGCAAAGTACTTCGAATGTTAAAGCAAAGCTTATATACCTTGTTTTATTTATTCTTGCAGGGGTCTTGTTCTTTTATTTTGGCAGAGGGCTTGTGAGTAATATGACTTCTTTAGGAGGAAAGTCGACGCTTAGTGTCAGTCTTGATAATACTAATAACAAAGCAAAGGTTTTTGTAGATGACGAATTTGTAGGGGATACGCCATTTACATCTCAAACAATTAAGACAGGGGATCGCAAGGTTTCTATCAGATCAGAGAGTACATCATACGAAAAGCTCATTAAGTTTCTACCTAATTCACGTGTGGATCTTGTTCGCAACTTAGGTGTATCCCCAACCTTTTCTTCGGGTACTGATCTGTGGTTTGATGAAAAAGAAGGAGGTACTGTACTTAGAATCGTAACAGATCCTGAAGGTGCCTCTGTTTTTATAGATAATAATAGTGTAGGGAAGGCACCTTATTCATCTACGAACATAACACCTGGTGATTATGATATCCGTGTAGAACACCCAGGGTACCAGCCCATCTCTATACGAGTAACAACATCAGAAAAAGCCACGCTTAATCTTTCGTTTACACTTTTTCCAATACCGGTGCCTTCTAAAGTTTCATTACTAACAGATTCAACTAATATGTATGATTTATCTTTAACAGATGCAGTGATTACTGCAGATACAGCGATGTGGGCCAAGGCTGTGGTGTTTTGGAATACCTCCTCTGGTATAAATATTTCAGGCGTTGGTGTAAATAAAGAAAAAGTTTTTGATTATTTTGTTGATTATAAAGGCAATATTTTTGATGCATTAGGCACTATGGTACCGCAAGCCAATGTAAAGACTTTGAAGGATTTAGAGAAAGGTGGGTATTTAGGAAGGAAATCAGATACCCCAGGACTTACGCCCGAAGCAAAAGATGCGTTAAAGCTACTAAACGTTAGTGTTACAAAATCAGCAAAGGTTAAAGGAACTCCAGCGGGTTGGTTGCGAGTGAGGGCAGATGCAAGTTTAACTGCAGCAGAGTTAGCACGTGTAAACGAGAATGAAACATATCCTGTTCTTGAAGAAAAAGCTGGGTGGGTCAAGATAACCGTATCTGATAAAATTCAAGGTTGGGTGTCCTCCTCGTATGTTGAAATACTAGGTGGGGAGAAGACGGCTGAACCTAAAGAATAATTAGAGCCCTGGATACCATGTGAGTATATCCGGTCTTAAGGTCTTAATTCTTTCAATACTCTCTTTATAGCTTTCTCTAAGTTCTAGTTTTTTTTCATATTTTGCAAACAATACAATTAAGCCCAAGTCATTAGGATAAACTTTTTTATACTTCGTCATGTGATTGGAGATGTGTTTTAAGTATTTCTCATCAATTGAACTCGTCCCGTTTTTAATATTATTAAGAGCAAGGTAATAATAAATTGGGGTATTATTTCTTATAGTTGCTAAGTTATGTGTATTTAACTTAAGCGAAGCACTAAGTACTGAAAGAGTTTTATCTTTGTATTCTGTATTTGATACAGACTTAGTTAAATACACCTTTGCTAGAACTCGATAATAATAAGGTTCGTTTGGATTAAGCTGGATAGCTTTTGTAGCAAAGTTTTGTGCTTGGGTTAATTCAAGTTCTTTCAAAGACCCCTCCGCACTTTTTGCATAAGAGTCTGCTCTATAGATATTTATAAAACTATAGCTAAGCAAGATATAGGTTAGTATCAAGCTGCCTTTAATCAGTCTGTTCATCGGCAAGGAGTATCCAGAAAAATAAATTTACTACAGTGGTTGGCCATGAAAAGATATTTACTACATACATCGCTAGTAAAGCGGGTTTTAAAGTAACAGAACTTTTTCTGTATGTGTATACTAATAAAGCTAGATAGGAAATAAGCCCAACAATACCACAAGCGGCCCAAAGCTCGAGATAATAATTATGCGGTTTATTCAAAATGTAATCCCACTCCGATGTGTAGTTAAGAAAGGCCGGTCTGTGTTTTTGAAACTCATACGCAAATGTTTCTGGTCCTGTTCCTACTATAAAAGTTTTTGGCTCTGAAAATATTATACCTAGGCTTCCTGCCCACATGCCTCGTCTTATTAGTCCGGAGTCTGACAACTTAAAGTGTTTGTTTTCTTGAGCATAGGTTTTTTGTACCAGTGTTAAGCTATTATAAACGTCTTCAATACGTGCTCTCCATATCCCCGGGGTTAGAACCATTACAGAAATCGAGTAGATAATAATAAGCAAGGTCTTTTGTTTCTGCGCTATAAGCAAGTCTTTGTTATACACTGCAAGTATCATAAGACCTACAATGAAACCAAGGAGAGAAGAAACAGAAAAGGTTAACCAAAGTGCTACAAATCCCAAGCAGTATGTGATGCAATAAAACTTCCATTTTTGTTCTCTTATCATAAACCCTAAGGCAATGAGTATGCAAAAGGCGAGATATGCCCCCAGCCAATTTGCTTGCCCAAGGGTTGAAAAGATGCGGATGGTATCCTGCTCCTTACTTAGAATAATGTGTTGAACTATACCATATACACTCACCGGGATGCTGGTTAATACTATACTTTTCTTTATGTTTTCTACTCCCGTTTTTCCCATCACATTAGCTGTTGTAATGTATAAACCAAAATATACAAGCATTGAAATCAGCCCTCCATTGAAGCGTGAATAATAACCCCACAAAGAAGAGTAGATGTGTGTGCTTAACAGTGTTGAGAGTAGGTAGGAGCTAATGAACACAGTGGGGATAAGCGCTGGTTTTACAATCTTTGCGGTAGTGCTTACTAAAAATAGAAAGATAATGGTCGTCCCTATAAGATAAATAAATAGCATCTTAGGGAACTCAAAGCCCTCTACGGTACTTGAAGTGAAGATAAGCGGTGTAATCAAGACCAATGCGTAAATCAGGCCTCTTAAGAGTTGTGGTGTGTTTGACTGTATAAGACTACGCATAGTAATATTTTATTGTACCTGCCTATGTTTTCAAAAATATTAATAAAATTAATTGATCAAGCTATCTTGCCTGCATTGGTGATCTTTGCTTCTCGCATATTATCACTTTTTCTTTTTGCTGGCCTCTTTGATATTACTCTTACTGTAGACCGTTCCGGTATAGTATTCCAGAGTCCGAGAGATTATGTCCTTATTAACTCCTATTCTATTATGTTTATGTCTGCAGTACTTTGTATAGCCATACTGCATAACTTAATTAAAGCTTATTATTTTCATGATACCCACATCACCCCAAAGCTTACTGCAAGGCTGTTTTCCATGAAGTTGTCTTCCTTTATCCAATCATCCATGCAATTGTATTCCGAAGGAGTAATATGGCTATCTTATTCTTTCCTCTTAACCCTTGTAGCAGGGTTGATGGCATTTTTTGGCTTGTGCTTCTACTGGGTTTTCTTCGCTTCGTTGTTGTTAACAGTGGTTTCTACAGTTCTATTTTTGCTGGATATTGAAAAAGAGTTAGTAGTAGAAAAAAAGCTTAAAACGTCCTCAGATGTAACACTTAATTTAAAAAGCAGAGTCTCATGAAATTTTTAAATAACTTTGCTTTATTTGCTATATTGCTTGCCTTGCTTGTTCTACCATTTGGAGCTATGGGCATAATTGGGATAAGCAGCAAACCACAAGAAGTATTGCCTGCAAGTACATATTATGAAGAACCCGCCTATACAGGTGAAATCCTTGAAGATGCACAATCTACATCAACTGTAGATGTTACAGAATGGTAGTAACTGCTGGGGACTTGTTTGCTCTAGGATATCTAAGTAGCGAGTCTACTACCCGTACCATTTTAGCTTGGAAAGTCGCGCTTTCAGAGAATGCTCTGCCATGACTGCTTGAATCTATTGGCACAAAATAAACAGGGGCATTGGGGAAGAGCTGTTCCAATCTTTCTTCTACTAACTTACCTATACTTTCATCTATAAAATCCCATGTTTCGGGATTTTTCTGTCCAGTTAATAGCTCTCGAAAGTTTTCCAAGGTGTAGTTAGTTGCATAGGCTTTAATCCTAGGTCCTAAGCCATCCCATAAAGCGTTAACAACACGTGCTCCTATCATTGGTGAAAAAACAACAGGGGCCGTTATCTCTGCACGCGCCTCTTGGGTTGAATCAACAATCATATCAGAAACGGCCATACCTGATTTTTGTGTGTCTACATTGTAGTTAGTAGCGATGGTTTTTACGTGTTTTATCTGTGCACCCCCTAATTGTTTCTTAGCCATATCAATCACTGATTTAGGTCTGCCTTCTGGAGTGCACATACCTGCTAGTACCTCGGCGACTGTTTCTTTCAACCCTTCTTTTATTGCTTGCAGCTTAGTGCGAAGCTGTTCCATTTTGCTTAGTGGTTGTGTGTGCGTTTGTTCCCTAGCATGTATATTGGCTAAAGCTTTTTGATAGTGATCACTAAAGGCTCTAACTGGATCAAGCACAAAGTTTTTGATAAGTTCTGGGTTAGCATGTATCCCTGCAGGATCTCCTAGTACGACTGCTTCAAGTTTACCGGCTCTACTTAAATGGTTGGCCAATGCTATCATTTCCCCACCTCCCGCAGAAATTCCCTCAAGTACTACTTTATCGAGAGATCCAAACACGTCTGGAAGACCGGACAGTGCTTCATATAATACTTCACCTGATGTAGCCATAGCGCCTGTTTTCATTCGATCGGTCCGTGGATTACCTATAACGTGCGGTAGATGTATTAAAGTAACATTATAGTCTCTTGGTATGTCTTTAAATGCATTTGCTACGTCCTTGGCCATAAATGCACTGCTATAAGCATCGCTACCCCCACCACCTTGAGTAACCATTGTTATCGTAGGAAGCTCTGGATCATGTTCTCCCACAGGGATAACAAAACACTCAAGAATGTGTACTTGTTCTTGTCCATCATTTTCACGAGTCACTTGCACTGTGACTTCACGTGCAAGAAAAGATTCGTTTCCTTCCCAGAGTGTTCTTAAGTCTACATCTTGCTGTTTTAATAACGTAGCCTTACTTGTCTGCGCTTCTGGTTTAAAAATAACACCCTCGTTCATATAGCTTTCTCTTTAATGCCTGCCTTCCAGGCAATAACAGTAGTAAGTACATGGATTGCTGTCCAAGTAAGTATAAGTGTGAACACAGGTAGACTACTTAGTGGTATTTTAAGAGATACAAATGCTAATGCTCCTAAAATGTAATCAATTTGATCGAAAATGAAAAAGGTTTCTCCTGGTTTAATCCTTAACCTGCGTTTTAAAAAGCTCTTTAAAGCATCACCAACTAATGCACCAGAACTAAGTAATGCACCAAGTATCATGGGATTTTGTGTTTCCCAATCTATTAGAGAAAGAGTATTAATACTACTAGATGTTTGAGCCAGTAGTTGTTGAAGGACAGCTGTTACTATTCCTGCGCTTACCCCTAAAATAAGTCCTCGCCATGTCTTATGGTCGCCAAAGATTCTAATTCCTTTAAAGGATTTACCGCCATCAAGAGGTCTTTCTAAGAAAACAAGCCAATTATATCTTTTGGCAAGCACTGGAATTGAGTTTGCAACTGCTGCTGGTAAAAAGAACCATATGGCTTTAAATATTTCGAAATACATTTATTTGTTCACCTTGTATAATTGTATCAATGAATAATAAAACTTCTATGGAGATGTTTCTTGCTTGGGGAGTACATCTTTACACAGCACTTGGTGGTGTTATTGGCTTTTTTGCCTTATATGCTGCAGTGCAGGAAAATTACATAGTTGCGTTTTCACTACTCCTTCTTTCGTCAGTTATTGATGCTACGGATGGCATATTAGCTAGGGCAGTTGATGTGAAACGGGTACTCCCATATTTTGACGGCAGTATGCTGGATAATGTAATCGATATATTTACCTATGCATGGGTACCCATCTTCATTATTGAAAAGCTCACATCTTTAAATTTTGTGTTTATTGTGTTTCCGATTGTTGCAGCTCTTTATGCCTATGGGCAGGTAAATATGAAGACAGAAGATAATTATTTTCTGGGCTTTCCTACTTACTGGAATATCGTAGCGCTGTATTTTTACCTCTTAGCCTTAGATGGCGTAACAGGTATTGCACTACTGCTTCTTTTCTCTTTCCTTACCTTCGTGCCAACCAGATATCTTTATCCTTCAAAACATGCAAACAAGTTTTACAGGCTATTTTTCTTAATAGGAGGGGCTGTCTGGGTTCTAGTTGTGTGCTATGTACTAGTTGTCCCAAATTACATGCTAACTCTTCTTAGTCTTTTCTACCCATTAGCGTATCTAGGTCTATCTTTCTATGAAGATATAAAAATTCGTACTTGACGTAACAACTACACCGGTTATGCTACTATTTAGTATATAGTAAGGCATATTTTAGAAAGGTTTTAATTTGTGGCTGAAAAAACTATAAAAGAAACTCCTCTAGTGAGACAAGAAAGCTGGCTCAGTGGTCTTCAAAGAGACTTTGAGACTGCACACAAGCAAACTGAACTATTGGGAGGGCAACTTGTTGTTCAAGATTTATTTGTTGATACTTTAAAATTAGTCGCTCGTGTTCCTGGTGCTACTGCTCGGTATGAAGGTGTAATAGGGGTTTACAATGGAAATCAGGCTGTTTTAGAAATCTCCCAACCTCTAGTAGGTAATACTGACGATTCTAGGGGGTCAAACATTGAGGATTCTGCTAGATATATGGTGTTCGAAGTGTCTGAAGATGGTGATGGAAGAATGCTTTGCGATGTTGTTATCGATCGTGCTAGGACTGATCCTCTTTGGAAAGCAGAAAAAGGCGAATATCATGGTCCCGCATCTCGCAGAGGAGGGAATCCAGGAATAACATGGCATCGTGCCTCTGGTTTGGTAGAGGGGGCTAATTCACAACCTTTTGGGCTAGCGCCTGAGGTGCAGCACATTCGCGCTATGGTCAAAGGCGTTCTAGCTGCATCTGCATAAGGCTTTTATACGAGCCGATTGCTGGTATATGTTCTAGGCTGCTTTGATTATTACCACTTTCGCAAATACATATGAACATAGTAGAATAGTCTTATGTTACTAACTCCGCACACTATGGTTGGAATATCAGTCGCTTACGTGTTACAAAACCCGTTCATCGCACCTCCCCTTTCGTTAATGCTCCACTTTGTGGGAGATGTTTTACCTCATTGGGATTTTTATACCCATACAACTAAAGAACAAAAAACCA
>CAZLZI010000045.1:0-7267 GCA_964563965.1 uncultured Candidatus Saccharibacteria bacterium | reverse complement strand
ACAGATCCCCAAGCTACAGAATTTGCTAATAAAATGATACTTGAGGCAACTTGCAGTTCTAAGCACACAACATATATAGCATCAGATTTTAAAGACGGTGTATTTAGGTGTAGAGAGTGCAGTGAACAGCTTTACTATGTATGTTGTCCAAAGTGTGAGTCGGGGTATATCTTTCGCTCAAAAGATAAAGAGTTAAATCTTGTTAATCAAACTTGGCGATGTGATATCTGTAAACAGTACAACAAGCTCGACCCCTACGCATTGGAGTTGAAAAATTACTTACCAACTGAAATACCTCAGAGCTTACTACCTAAATCATCGTTCTTGATTCCAGCAGTTATCGCATTGATAATTCTATTTTTATTGATTCTTGCCTTTATTATTGGCTAAAGCTTTTTCTTAAAGATGCCTACTATATGAGCGGTATTGAGATAACACTTTCTGTTTTCAAGGAAGGTGGCTAGCTTACTGCTAAGTGTATAAGTCAGCGTGTTGAAAGATGTATAAGCTGGATCGTAGTTATAATCTAATTTCTCTATCTGAAAGTTAGCTTGTTTGGCAAGCCAGGTAAGTTGTTCCAGTGTGTTAGCTTTATAGAATGCTTTAAATACATCTTCAGGCTGTCTTCCATATACTTTTTGAAGTATGGTTTCAGTAAATTTTGACTTAGTTAAAAATTGATTTAAGAGAAGTGGAAAGTACTTTTTATTAGGGGTAGCAAAGAGAAAAAGTCCGTTTGGTTTTAACACTCTGTATAGTTCTTTAAAAACAGAAAGTGGCTGATCTAGATGTTCAACAACCCACAAACTCACTACTGCGTCAAAGGAATTGTCGGGATATGGATTAGCATCTAACTTAGCATACTTGATCTCATCCAGACATACATTCTTACTTGTGTAGTCTTGTTTTAAATCAACCCCACATGCCCAATTTATAATAGCTCTATTTTCATCAATGATAAAATTACCATTTCCACAACCGGCATCTAAAACACTAGCGCCACGTCCCCCAAAATGCTTTCTAAACTCTTTAGAGAGTAAAACCTGTGTTTCGTCCCATGTAGGATTGGAAACCTTGTAAATCTCTTTATAGTGAATGGCACGAAGCTCACTGGATGATAGGTGAGAATAAAGATTAATATAGCCACTTTTTAGTACTTGGGAAACTGGATGGGTTTTTAAAGGACTAATTTTATCCACGGAGGCATTATACTAGCTTCCAAATTGTTCTGAAAGTACGTCCCACAGTTCTTGATAACCACCATCATACCCAAGAGCCCAAATACCCGCACCTTTAAGACTGTATTTGAAAACTAGTTCGTATTTAATTTTAAGAGAATCACTATTTTCAAAATGCACTTGCCTGATTGAGCCCGTGGTTGGACTTACATAAGTAAAGTAAGGGGTAAGAGCTGTGGAGTCCCAAGCAACATTTGGTTTGATTGTAAGCAGTGTATCCATGATGAATTCATAGGTTTGAGATTGTGAATAGCCAATATAATCATCTCCGGGGATTCTAGCCGAATATGGTTGTTCTGATTCAACCACCCAATTATAACCATAGTAAGGTACTCCAAGAATAAGCTTGGAAGGAGAAACGTACTTAGTATAGTCATCAAGCATCGAGGTTAAATCATAGTTATACAGCTTACCACCACCATTGATTGGTGCAACAGGCCCTGCTGTTTCGGATTCTGAATAATGAAAGTCGTAAGCCATGACAAAAATGCCATCGGCAGCTTCATTCAATGTTTCTATATCTGTGACTCTTGGTTTTATAGTGGCATCTGCAAAAGTAGAGACAATAACTTCCATACCGTCTTTCTCTCTTCCTTTTTCGAGTTGTGTATTCATAAAAGCCACAAATTGTGAATATTTCAGTGCTTTTTCTTTATTGGTGTATTCCGGATATTCAAAATCTAAATTGATACTTCGCAGATCATGTCTTTTAAGTTCTTCGTCTACTTCGTTATACAGGGTTACCCAGCAGGAAGTGCAGTCTAGAAAGGTATCGTTTATTTCTGTGTCATGGGAAATTATAGTTAAAGACATTTCTACACCGTTTGACTTAGCTTTGACTATAAAATCTTTGAGCGCTTTACTGTTTTGCCATGCATTATAACCTGGGTCAGTATTACCATCTTCCCCAAGTCTTCGGATGGTGCCATCTTCATTTATATTTAAAGCAAAGTAGGCTATGTGAGTGAGTTTATCTATTTGGATATACTTTAGTTTGGCAAGCATCCAATAAGGTAGAAATCCGTAAACTACTTTTTTGTGTTTAACGTTATATTTTTCAATACTGAGTGTATTTGTCTTTGCAGAGAGAACATTTTCTGGCTTTACCCTGTATGATAAGTATGTGTTAATAAGAAAAAGTATAAAAATTCCAACGTATATAGTCACCAGAATAATAGGCAAGCGCTTCATTTCCACATTCTACCAATTTTCCCTATTAATTAATATCAGATAAAATAGACATGATGACAAAAAAACGACTTGTAACTCTACTATTACTACTTATATCTTTAACTTTTGGGTACTTATATTTCAGTTATATTCAA
Source organism: uncultured Candidatus Saccharibacteria bacterium (assembly GCA_964563965.1). Lineage (GTDB taxonomy): Bacteria > Patescibacteriota > WWE3 > UBA101185 > UBA10185 > CAZCAQ01. Next base: position 4,704 of record CAZLZI010000045.1, on the reverse strand, counting down.
GTGTATCAACCAGAATTTAATGGTTCTCTCTATAAAACCACACCTGATGCTACTCATTTTTCATTCTTTAGTAAGTCAACTAAGGAATTTCTAGGATGCAATTTAGAAGATGAAATATCGTATTTGACATATGAGAGTAAGAGCCCTGAAAGTATTAAGAATAATAAATTTGGTCTTTATATCTATGCTGAAAATGCAAAATATACTCGCCTTGCTGATGAATTGGTGAATTCAAATGGCGGGGATTGGGGTTATGTCTTAATACCCTTTAACATAAGAGACCGAGATGATGGGAAGTGGGGTAGAGTATTTAGTGATCTCCACAAAAGACATCTTATTCCTGTTGTGCAGTTATACGACATCAAACTAAATACGTATGAAAAGGATACTGTAGATGCAGCGAAGTTTTTAAATTCATTTTTATGGCCTGTCAGAGAAAGATATATAAGTGTGTATAACGAACCAAATGATGCTAAATTCTGGCTAGGGTATGTTTCTGCACAGGAATATGCGCAGGTTCTAGATTACACAATTACTGTGTTTAAGAAACAAAACAAGAGCTTCTACATGTTAAATGGTGCGCTAAATGCTAGTGCGCCCGAGAATTTATCCATTGGCTATAAATCACCACAGAATTTCTTATCCGAGATGCATAAAGCAAAACCGGGTATCTTTGAGAAGTTGGATGGTTGGGCCTCTCACTCTTATCCACAACCTAACTTTTCAGGAAGTCCATATTCAGAAGGCTTGTGGAGTATCAGAGCTTATGATCGGGAACTTGCCTACTTAAAGTCCATTGGTGTAAAAAAAGACTTTGATGTGTTTATTACTGAAACAGGTTGGGCACATGCGGAAGGGGATAACTATAATTCTTCGTATTATACATCTGAGCAAATAGGTGACTTTTTGGAAATTGCATTTGAAGAAGTCTGGTTAAAGGACGATAGGGTAAAGGCAGTTATGCCATTTACGATCTACTTTAAACCACCGTTTGATCACTTCTCATGGGTGAATGAGGATTATGTTCCGTACGCTCACTTTGAAAGTGTTAAAAACTTAAAAAAAACGGCAGGTACGCCATATGTGCTTAAAAACTCTGTGGTTAATTCTTTTTTCTGCAAGAAAGTCCTATAATTGACACTATGGCTATGCAGTTAACACACTTGCTAAAACTAGAAGGGAATTCTAGGCTTCTTTTCAGTAATACCTTTTATCAGCTTTTAGGTAAGTTGGTAAGTATGAGTATTACTATGCTTGTAACTCTCCTTATAGCACGGTTATATGGTAGAACCGGCTATGGGTATTTTAATTTGATGCAATCGATTCCAGCGCTTTTTTTCATTATTTCTGATTTCGGTTTTAATGCCATTGCAGCAAAAAGACTTTCTGGGAATTGGGAAGAAGCCTCCAAACTGTTCTGGAATATTTTGGTATTACGATTACTTATCTCTGGTATCCTTATCCTGCTTACGATAGTAACGATCCACTTCTATTTTCCTTACCCTGCAGATTTAAAACAAGGCATATATTTAAGCTTATTGCTTATTATTACCCATGCCCTGTATGCAAGTGGGAATTTAATCTTTCAGTTAAAGTTAAAGTACTCCTATTCTGTTGCGGGGTATGTTCTTGGGTCTGTATTGATTCTTATTACTACTCTAATCTTGATATCACAAAATGCCCCAATCATTTGGATTAATTTTACCTATGTAATTGGAGGCATCTTCACATTTATTATTAGTTTGCATTTTTTAAGAAAACTGGGAATTTCTCTTACTACCGGTTTTAAACTTGATGTGAAGCTGTGGAAAGAGCTCACAGTGCTATCAGCTCCTATTGGCCTTACTTTTATTTTTAGTCAAGTGCACTTTAGAGCCGATGCTATTCTGTTATCACGTCTGTCATTACCTAACCTTGGGTATGATAATGTTGAGACCGTAGCCATTTATGGGTTAGCCTATAAAATATTTGAGGTCTGTCTGGTAATTCCAACCTTTTTCATGAATGCAGCTTATCCATTGTTTTTATCGAAGTTAGCTATTAGTAGAGCGGTGTTTATTAAGTTTTTTTATAAAACAGTCCTCATTCTCACGCTCAGCGGTTTCGTTATCACACTCCTGGGGTATTATTTTGCGCCTTTCGTGATCAGTTTATTAGGCGGTGAGTCATTTACTGATTCAATACAGGTACTCCGAGTACTGTTTGTAGGCATTATCATATTTTTTATCTCAGCACCATTCTCTTGGTTTATTGTTAATTTAGGTAAACAAAAGGTTTTGCCTTTTATCTATCTTACTGCCGCGATTTTTAATATAGGAGCAAATGTCTATTTTATTCCTCGCTATTCATTTATAGCTTCAGCTTATCTAACTTGGCTATCCGAGCTTATTATTTTTAGCTTGTTAATACTTGTTTCTTATTACCTGTGGCGTAACACTAATGACAAAGCTAACTAAAAGTGAAATATTCGTTTCTCTTGCCTTTTTACTATTAACTCTTGGACAACTAGTGAATTTTAAGCTGTATGGTCTGTCGTCTACAAGCTTCTACCTGTTTGATGTTTACCTACTTTCTTGTGGCTTAGTAAGTATTCTTTATTTAGTTAGTAACTATAACCATGTCATTATAACCAGAGTTACCTTTTTATTTTTATTCTTTACGCTAATAGCTTCGTTTAGTCTTGTCTCTAATAATGTTGTTAATACCTATGCGGATTTGGCATTTCAAGCCTTCTATTTAATTAGGTGGGTTTCTTATTTTACAACAGCTGTTTTTATAGGACATCTCATACGCTCACGCTTACTTTCAGTGCGTTATATATACAAACAGAGTATTTTAAGTGCTGTATTTCTTGTCTTAGCGGGCTTTTTACAATTGTATCTTTTACCCGATTTTACTGTTTTGGATCCCATCTTTGGTTGGGATCCTCATAAAGGCAGACTTGCTTCCACTTTCTTTGATCCTAACTTTGTAGCCGCTTATATAGTTGTGGCGCTAACTATTTGCTTAGGGCTTTTTTACTATCAGAACTATACAGTCTTTAGCAAAAAGACACTGGGGGGCATGTTTGTATTGTTGTGTATTGGACTCTTGCTGACATTTTCGCGCAGTGGATGGGGCATGTTTGTAATAGTTATGTCAATATTTGGTGTATTAAAATATAGGATGTTACTAGTTTACAGTGCAGTACTAGCATTATTAGCGTATGTTGCAGTCCCTAGAGTACAAACTAGACTTGCAGGTATTACAGACCCTTCCGATTCTGCCCACTATCGACTAATATCATGGACGAATGCACTTGAGGTTTATAAAAGCTCCCCAGTTATAGGCGTTGGGTTTAATGCCTATCGTGAAGTCCAAAAAGATCTGTCTTACATAGTGCCGGGTTCTGATGGGGGAAATGCCGGTGCAGGAACAGATTCAAGTATACTCTTTGTGTTAGCAACTACGGGACTAGTTGGGGCTGGCTTATTTAGCTTAGGGTATCTTAGTGCTATAGCTAGACACAGTACTAAGTGGCGTACAGGAGGTTTGATTCCAGCTGCAGTGTTGCTTTCTTTGCTGTTTGAAAGCAATTTTATTAATTCACTCTTTTATCCTCAAATATTATTTCTCTGGCTTATACTTGCGCACTTAGAAACAAGCTAATCATTTTGAAAAAAGATACCTACCTTTTTAGTGTTAGTATTTCCTGCTTCATCTACTGCTTTAATTTCTATTTCTAAATCTCCTTCTTTAACACCTAAAAGTAGTTCAAAGGAATTATCTGGGCGTGTTATTGCCACTCGTCCATTAATAGTTACTTCTGCCTTTTCATTAAGGGTTCCTTTTATCAAAACTCGATTTTGTAAATTCTGTACCTTCTGGCCTTCTTTGGGTTCTGTTAATGTTATTTTTGGCTTTGAGTTATCATACATAACAATAACTGTTTCGCTTTTTTCACTCTTATTGCCGAAGTCATCAGTAGCGGTAGCAAAGATTGAATTTTTTCCTCGACTGATTGACACTGTTGAAAAGTTAAATTCCCCGGATTGATCAACTAGAACATCTGCTTTTTTCGGACCGTTAACAAATAAAGTTACAGTAGAGCCAGGTTCAGCGGATCCTGTTAAATCTACACTCTGTTTATTTGTTGCTTTTGGTGGATTTATAAATTCGGGGGGAAGTGGTGCTATAACATCTTTAGAGCCTGTGTCGTTTCTATTGACCGATATTAATCCAAAGAAAGAACCAATCTTAGGTCCAAAATATCTAAAGCCAAGAAATATGATACCAAGTAAGACTACAATGGCAAATAACGTAGTAAACAATTTGCTGTATAGTTCTTCTTCTGTCATGTTCTGGTTTGGTTTGTATTTTGCCATTGTTCTTTTTCTTAATTACCCGATCAAAAAAAGTGATACTAACAAGATCCCGAAGGATTCCATAAATGAAATCCTTTTTGTATTAAATACTGCTGGAATAACTGCATTCCACATATGTTTAAGCCACAGAGCAATAAAGGGCAGAATGGCACATAGCAATACATAGTAAAGCAAAAATTCACCAAGGTTGGTGATAGGCTCTGATGGAAATAGGTAAGGATCGCCTACAACTGCTAAAGCTGCTATAAATGGAAATGAGACTAAGAGAACATTTTTATTAACTTTATTTTCGTTAAGCATACCTGAATTATATCAAGTGGGTAGGGGATAACAAGTGGAG
>CAZLZI010000044.1:0-7359 GCA_964563965.1 uncultured Candidatus Saccharibacteria bacterium | reverse complement strand
TTCTGTATGTTTGGTTCAGCACCATAGTCAGGTACTTGATAGTCAAGAGGGTTAGGGACTAAACCTAGAGCCCAGTTAAGCACATTAGCTATGGTTATCCCTTTCTTTAGTCCAGTAAAAGAACCGGGACCTTTAAAAGACTGGATCTTGGTAACATTGTGTTCACTTAAATTATACTTGGCAAACAACTCTTTAAGAGTTTGAGCACAATCAATATTTCCACTCATCTCTTCAATTACTTTCCCGTCTTGTGACAAAGTAACTTTATTATTAAACCTATCTGATGTATCAAGATAAATTGTGTACATGTATTTTCCTTTCAAACTCTGAAACTGCATCAATGGTGATGCGGATGGTTCTTTTGGGTAGTTTATCAAGGATTAATTCTGGCCACTCAATTATTGTTAATGCCTGCTCTTGTGCAAATGCCAAAATACCTAAATCAAGTATTTCATCAACGTTTGTCATTCGATACAGATCCGCATGATAAATCTTTTTGATCAAAGGTGCACTACTGTCTTCGTATTCTCTAACAAGTACAAACGTGGGACTTTGGACACGTGCGTGTATGCCTAGTGCTTTTGTTAAACAACTTGTAAAAAAGGTTTTCCCAGCTCCTAGCTCGCCAACCAGCGCTAGTATGTCACCTGTCTTTAGTTGTTTTGCTATTCGCTCAGCCAAGTCTTGAGTTTGGCTGGGAGAAGATGTGAATACTTCCATAAGATAACTGCAGTTCCAAGTACTGCCCCTGAATCAATTAAAAAATCTCTCGTACTTCCCATTCTAGAAGGTACAAATGTTTGATGAAATTCATCACTCGCACCATAGAGTATAGCTAGTAAGATCGCTAACGGTATACTTCTAGTCGCACGAACTAAAGTTAAGAAAAGAAGTGCGTAAATCACAACATGAATAGACTTATGTGCCAAAAAATCTACATTGTGATTAGACGACACCTGAGCCCCTGGGGTGGCGGAAGATGCAAAGATAAACATACATAAAAGTATTGCCGGTAACCACCTTTTTAGTAACACCATTGTTGTATTTTATCATCTCCGCCTAATATTTATTAACATCAAGCTTTGGAGGAGTTAATTGGTCTTTTGTCCAAAACTTCTTGCTTAGTGTCGTATAAAGTGTGCCGGTAGTTGTATCAAGTATTTCTAGGCGAAGTTGTATCGGACTAAAGGCACTCTTAACTTTCAATTTCAGACTACTACTGATAGGTGGCTGCCTTGTCCAAAACTCTCCAGAGTAAATCCATGCATTAGATTCGGTATTCAAGAGATACACAAGACCAACATTTGTAAGTGCCCGTACTTTTAACTTAGACATATGGGTAGCAGGTACTTTGTGATACAGATCTATATAAATCTCACCAGTACTTCTTAACAAATAAGTTTGTGGCACAAAATCAAAATAGAGTACCAGTAAATAAACTAAGAGAAGATGAGGTATATGGCGCATACGTGTAAAGTACAATAGCTGCTAAGGATTAGAAAGGACAGCTAGTCTAGCGTAAATAGACTAACGTAGATGCCAATAGAGAGTCATATAACCACTTGGATGGAAGATAAATACCCCGTTACCGCCGTCCCCAAGGCAGTTTCTACAAAAATAGGCATCCCCCTTTTCAGCAGCATAGACATACGAGCCATTGGGTCCATACATATCAAATGCCGGATGGGGTTTCCCACCATAGTATGTACTTGAATAGCAGGTATTACCAAAACCTTGAGATATAGTGGGACTAGATAGTGGCCATGTCCATTCACCATCTCCTATTTCTTTAGTCGATGCGCCTTCACAGCCTGTATTCCAATACACATCCTTTTCTTTAAGCATTTTCTTAGGGTCTACATAATTTGAGTAGTACCAATTCCAACCTTCTATGTCTTCAAACGACTCATATTTATAGACACCAAAGTGCAGGTGATCTCCAAATGAGTAACCGGTGTTACCCTGAATGCCTATAAGTTCCCCTTTTTTCACTTCTCTTGGCTTTGTATCTTTTAAAGCACTGGCAGCATTTACTATTTGATCTAGTTCTTTTCTAGCCTCATCTAGTAGCCTTTGGTATTTTGCTTCATCATTTTGGGTTAGCTTAAGGAGTGTTTCTTGTTCTTGTTTTTGATTCTCAAGCTGTGAATTGAAAGAAACTAATTTTTCTTTCTCTACTTCTATTTCTTTTTTTAGTTTCTCCTCTTGCCCTTTCTTTTCTTCCAGCAGCTGTTTTTGAAAGATAAAGTTCTCTCTTATCTTTTTCATCTCAGCAATCAGCTCTTTATCTTTATATTCCATGGTTTTGAGATACTTTGTTTTTTGAACCATGGATGCTACGGAATCCCCACCAAAAAATACAAAGAGAGGACTCTCCTCGTTTGATTTATAGCGTTCGCGCATACGAGAATTTAATACCTTAACTTGAAACTGCATTGAGTCTTTAAGACGTGAGATACGATAGGTAGCATCCTTAATATCAACACCCAGCTTCTGAATCTGATTTTCTTTTTGAGTTATTTGAGCGTTAGTAGACTCAATCTGAAGTGTAGTAAGTTTTATTTGATTTTTAAATGACTCGACCTTATTTGCAAGGGTTTGCTCTTTTGAGTTAAGTTCTTTAATTTTATCTTCATATTCTTCGATTTCATCTTTTAGATCTTCCACCTTCTCTGCTTCTTTCTCTTCTTCCTCCTCTTGTTTCTTTTTCTCCTCTTCTGTTAACTCTTCGTCTTCGGTACCCCCTATACGTGTGTTGGGCAAATGAAAAGGACCTGCAAATACTGGGGAAGAGAGACATATTAATGCACAAGCACAAAATATAAGAAGCTTTAAGTTCATAGTTTTAGATATTTTTTTATAGCAGTAGTGCTGCCTAGAACACCAAGAATCAAAGATGACAATAGCATGAAAATTCCAAGAACTACAGAGTATAAAAAAGAACCAATTTGCAAACTAGGCATGTAAGAAAGAATGGTAAGCTTTTCTCCTCTAAACAATGGTTCAAAGACAAAGAAATTTAGAGTGATAAATAACAAGACAAAGGCAATAAAAGATGAAAGAAGAGAATACATAACCGCCTGTGCTACCAACGGCTTTTTTACATAGTCCTCCGAAGCACCAACCAGTCGTAAGATAGAAATCTCTACACCCTTTGCGCTAATTGTAAGTCTTAGAGCAATAACGATAATTGAAAAAGATATAAATAAGAAAACTCCAACTACGGTCAATCCTACAATATTTACAATTGAGCTCCACATTTTAAACCTATTGACCGCATCTTTAAAAAATCTAACATCCTCCACACCTGATTCTTTTCTCATTTCATTGGCGATGGTTTCAATATCAGAGATATTTACTGCTTTTAGCTCTAAACTTGCAGGTAAAATACTTGCGGTGACCGATTCAAGTAAAAGCTTGTCCCCTTTATTTAAAAGTGTAAATATTTTGAAGGCATCTTCTTTTGAAACATATCTGACATCAGAAATGCGTACATCTTTACTAAGCTTCTCTTTTAAATTAAGTATACTCTGGGTACTAAAATCATCTTTGAAGTAGACAGAGACCATAACCTCATTCTCTAAGCTCTTAACTGCTGTTTGAGTAAATACAAAAGTCGTGATAAATGAGCCAAGTATCAAGAAAGTGGCAATCATAGAAACAATGATGGCTACACTTAAAAACTTATCTTTCTTGATCGCATTAACTGCTATGGATGTTGCTTTACTCACTGTATCCTCCATTTTTATCTGAAACTACTTTTCCTTTTTGAAGCCTTATAACTCGTTTGTTACGCTTATTAACAATTTCTTGGTTATGGGTGGACATGATAATGGTGGTACCAAGAGAATTGACCTTTTCAAAAACGTTCATCACATCTTCTGAAGCAAGTGGATCAATCATGCCAGTGGGTTCATCTGCAACTATAACTTCCGGTTCGTGAGCCAAAGCTCTTGCAATGGCAAGCCTTTGTTTTTCTCCGCCTGACAGCATTGTTGGATAGCTATTTACTTTATCAAGTAAACCAACTAACGATAATACGTTAGGCACTACTTCCTTAATAACATGCATCGGGGTATCTACAACCTCAAGCGCTACTGCAACATTATCAAAAACTGTCTTAGAATTTAATACCTTGAAATCTTGAAAAACAACCCCTATTTTTCTTCGCAACTCTGGCAAATCTTTGTGTGAGATTTCAAATATGTTCTTATTCTCAAAGTATATCGTGCCTGAAGTAGGGATATCCTCACGAATTAGCATCTTTAATAATGTTGATTTACCCGCTCCAGAAGGACCGACAATAAAGACAAACTCTTTCGGATTTATTGCAAAAGATACATTATCTAATGCTTTTATACCTTGGTATTCTTTTGTAAGTTTATCAAATACGAGCAGTGTCATTTGGAATTCGATCTTATTACAACTTTACTAACTTTAAAGATAGGATATTTAGTGCTGTTTTCATCTTCAATTGACCCATAAACTTTAGCCCAATGGCCTTCTCCTACCTCTAATATGGCATCATCTGCTTTCAAGAGCAAGACTATGTCTCCTTTTGACTGTGTTAAAGCATGTGTAATTTCAAGGCCTGGGTATAACCGAGTGTCTACATATTCAATTTTACCTTCATGAAATATTTCAGTCACCTTCTGTTGGTTCGCATCCTCGGTAATCGGTGTTGGAGGCTGAACAGGTTTTAAGAAAAAGATAAAGTAAAGAGCAATAAAGAAAAGTAGCAGTAATATACCCACACTTATGCTAATAAGCCGTATTTTGGAAACATCAGGAGATTGAGTTGGTTGGGCAAGTTCTGTCATTCTCCACTGATTATACCTTGTTAAAAGAGAGTATTGCAATTTGCATACCGGAATAAATCATTGTACTATAGGCACAAATCTAGGGTTTGTTAAACAGAGTGCAAGAATTTGTTCTTAAAACAATCGTAAATGGTATTGGCCCAGTACCAGATAAATATACTGCTTATTTATTCTCAACTAATGGGAATGTAGTTATCCCTATTAAACTTGACTTACTTGCAGTAGAAAATCTCCTGATCACGCAACAAAATCTTCCTCAAGTCAGACCCACTGTCTACGATACTTTTGAACGTAGCCTTAAAATAAGTGGTTCTAAACTTTGCTGTCTCTATATTTATCTAATGCTTGATGGCATCTTTTACACCTACTTACGCATATTTCAAAACGGTAAAACTGTAGATGTGGACATTAAATTAAGTGACGGTTTATGTATGGCTATCAAGGCAAAGGTTCCTATAATGGTAGATGACTCAATTGCAGCTAAATTTTCTCTCCAGAGTGCTTCTCTTCACAAATACTTTTGAATATTTGCGTTATGCTCATCTAAGGTTTTTGCAAAGTGCGCAACCCCATCAATATCTGTTAGATAAAACTGATAATCTGTATCAACGTAATTTAACACTGCCATGATTGCAGAAAGCCCTGGATTTGCAATTGGTTTTGGAGGCAAACCTACAACTTTCCTGGTGTTATAAGGATCGGTACTTTCAAGGTCTTGGATGGTAATATCTTTAGGCCACCAAGTTACTTGTTTAGCACGCTCAAAATCCAGCATACAGTAAGTACTAGAGTCCTCAAGTGAATATGAACACGTTTCAGTGTTTGCCATTACATATTGTGTAGTTGCATCCGCCCCCAATTGCTCACCTCTTTTGTACCTGTTTATCAGAATACCTGCAACAATAGGTCTTTCTTTTTCTGTATGAATTTCTCTTTCGACAATCGACGCGAAGATTAACACTTCTTGTTTTGTCAAACCAACCTTGGAGAGCGCCTCCGCTGTAAGTATGTCTTTCGTTTTAGTTTCAAAATTACTGGCCATCCTGTCAATTATCTCTTCCGTAGTGGTGTGTATACCAAAACTATATGTATCAGGAAACAAACTTCCCTCATATTGTTTGCCAAACTCTACAAACTCACGGTAATCAACAGTTGAAAAGTTGCCAGCAGCTATTAACGCATACTCCTCAACACGCTGGCCTTCTATAAAAGTAACGGGTCTATCATTTTTACCGTTTTGAAAAATATTAACAAGTTCAACAATGGAGGCTCCCGCAGGGACTTTATAAACTCCTGCTTGGATATCACTCTCAAGCCTTGCCAGTTTTATATACAGATTAAATAAAAATTCTGAGTTAATTAACTTAAGCTCATATAGTTCTTTTGCAATATGTGCAACAGGACGACCTTGCTTGATTTCATATTCTGCTTCATTAAGATTTTGCGCAGGTCTATTTATAGCAAAGTTATAATAGAAAACAGTGAGTAATGGAAACACTATCACTAAAGCAAAAACACTTGCAATTAGAAGCAATCGTTTCTTTGCGGCAGTTAAAACATGGTATTTAGTTGGATCAAGTTCATCAGTCATGAGCAAATAGTAACACAATTTAACAAAGACGGTCTAACAGGCTATAATGCGTACGGAAGCAGGGCGGCCGCTCAAGGCGACTTGAGAGGAAAGTCCAGACTGCATAGAGTAAGGGGACGGGGGGCAATCCCCGACGGAAGCACTATTCGCAACCGCTGGTGCCTTAGAACGAAAGTTCGACAGGACAGAAGATGGGACCATCTTTTGAGAGCAACAGAAACGATCCTTTTCCTACTATCTTTTGATTATGGAAAAGGCTGAAACGGGCAATCCCACCCGCAGCAATCCCGACTTCACCGTTATTAGCCTACTCGGCAAGGTGAGAAGAAGGAGCATAGATAAATGACCGCTAAGGCCTTTTGGCCGAAACAGAATCTGGCTTACTCGCTTTCAGGAATAGAAAGATACTTGGCAAACCTAGTCAAAAGAATAGCCCCTATCATAAAGGTAGGGAGAACAATCAAGGCACCTACTACGCCATAAAACTCAGATCCAATAAAGATTGCGACAAGAACCGTAAGCGGACTAAATCCGGATATTTTTTGCATAACCTTTGGCACTAGAATGTTTGACTCAAGTTGCTGGATGAGTACAAATAAACCAACTACAGCCAAAGCTTTAACAGGAGAGATTGGTAAGTAAATAAAAAAGGCAAGGAAGGCAGTAGCAAAAGGTCCTACCATAGGTACAAACTCCAACAACCCACTAAGTAAACCCAAAGATATAGCGTATTGACCACCTCCAACAATTACAAGCCCTATGGTACTGGTAACACCTACTACTAGCATTAGAATTAATTGCCCCTTTGCCCAATTGCCTAAACTTTCCTCAATATCTATAAAACTATCGTCAATATCGCGCTTGTATTTACCAAGAGGCAATCTTAAAAACCTTCTTTTAATATCAGGCCATTCGATAGAGATATAAACAGAGGCTGCAAGTCCAAAT
>CAZLZI010000043.1:0-7638 GCA_964563965.1 uncultured Candidatus Saccharibacteria bacterium | reverse complement strand
TAAAACTCTCAAAAAAAGATAAAAAAGATATTATCGAGATATTACACACATGGGTAGAAGAAGCGCATGAAATGGAAAGATATGAAACAGCAGGAACCATTGTTAATACACTTAATGATCTGGAAAACACTAATGTAAACACAAGACTCGCTTTAGAGGTGTTGATGTTTAAATTAAGTTGAGAATTATTCAATACTGAAACTCTGCTACTGAATAAAGTAAGGCATGTATCTATACCAGCAAGTTATTTAAGTCCGAAAGTTCACGAATCTTTAATGCTGCGTTTTCCTGTGCTTTCTTTATCGCTTTATTTATTATGTCCTTTAATACAACATTCTCGCACTCATCTAAGTGAATGCTATGGATTTTAAAATCCCCACCAATGCATACCTTAATACCATTTTCTTCAATTTGAACAATTTCACTTTCAAGTGCTTTCCGTAGTCTATATGCATCTGCCATCATCTTTGCTTTATCCATCATGTTAAATATAACTTATTCATTTAGGAAAAACTACTACTCTTGTGATGGGGGAACATCTGGTCTATCCTCTTCCATCAATAAACTCCTAGTTCGATCACTACTTATTGATGTAATCTTTTCTCTTAGTTTGCTAGCTCCTTCTTTTATCTTTCCACGATATTTGGACACATAGTGTGTTGCTATAAGCACCGAGGCAGCCACCCCAACGCCAAATAAATCTGCTTGTTCAAATACTACCTGTGAGTTGTCTACAAGCTCAGAGTTTGTAAGTATGCCCATCTCCATCAATGCAGGAATAGATACACCAACCGCAATGGATGCCCAAAAACACGCCTCATCAGGAATGTGTTTATGAGTAACTTTTTCAAATATAGTGCTTATCCCAAGTAAGGCCAATCTAGTAGCCATAAATAAATTTGCAACTTCCCACACATCTCCCATATGATCAAATAAAAATTGACCCACATCGCCCGTAGGCCTTGTCCCTGCCTGTTCAGGAGTCAGTCCATAACTCATAGGCACAGCAACCATGTGACGTGTAGTCTCAGCTGCCGCAAGGAGCTGGGCGACAAGACTTTCTGTAAAAGCATCAGAAGCCTTTACACGATCTATTGCCTCTGATACTCTACTTTTATTTTCCGTACCCATACTTTAAGTATATATCACAGATCCTGAACTAAGTAAGAGCAGAGTATAAGAAAGCTCAAACAATCGCAACCCTACGACAAACCAATATAAAAATGCGGAAACACGGGAGCAATTCGCCCGTACCTATAGACAGAGGCTAAACTATCCATGAACCGGGGTTTTGCTGTCGTTTATCAAAAATATCAAACACATTACCCACAGTACGTAGGACTAATTCTGCATTAGCTTGCAGCGGATCGTTCGCATCCATAGATTTTAGCATGAGCGCTATTTCAAACCCCTCATCACCAGTATCCCAAACCTCTCTAAGTACATCCATGCATATGTTTTTGGACTGTCTAATACGTTTCTCTTCTGATGATAAGGCACGGTATTCATCGGATGAGGCATACACTTGATGAGGATAAGCTTCTTCAAGTTCTTTAAAAGCTTTGCAAAGAAATATGAAAGGTTCATTATAAACCTGCGGCAGAGCAGTATTTTCAGTTTGGTGTCTCTTCCCCAAAGCCCAAACTAAGTGAACCGGTAGCAGTTGCGATTTCTAGTATACGTGGAGCAAGCGCTTCTAGATGAGCCTTAGGTAACTTGTCTGACATATTACGTAGTATACAGTAAAAATATAGTGTAACAAACCTGCCTGCTTTAGTAATTTATCTTTAAACTAATTTGTAGTAGAATAACAAAGCTAAATTTATAGCCTGATATGAAACCAAATTTAAACAATCAACAAGACTATACCGCAGATCAAATCCAAGTCCTTGAAGGACTAGAGCCGGTTCGTAAAAGACCGGGTATGTATATCGGGTCAACCGATATAAACGGACTAAATCACTTGGTCACTGAAATTGTGAATAACTCGATGGATGAGGCTATTGCCGGCTTTGCAGACCATATAAAAGTGGAGTTCTTTGAAGATGGCTCGGTTGCAGTTTATGATAATGGGCGGGGTATACCTTACGGGATAAAGAAAGAGTACGGTGTCTCAGCATTGGAACTTGCTTATACAAAACTGCATGCTGGAGGTAAATTCGGTGGTGGGGGATACAAAGTATCAAGTGGTCTTCATGGTGTAGGGGCTTCTGTAGTAAACGCACTTTCTGAGTGGTGCAGAGTTGTTGTTCGAAATGATAGCGAAACTGTAATTCAAGAATATGCAAATGGAGGTAAAGTAATAAGACCAGTAGAGGTACTTGATCTTAAAAAACCTCTTACTAAAGTTAAGGGGGGAGTATGGAATTTAGATCTCGCAAACTGGCCATACAAAAGAGGTACAATCGTTCAATTTAAACCGGATGGAACTATATTTGAAACAACAGAGCTTAAAAATCGATTCTTTGTTAATTCCTTTAGAGAGTATGCATTTCTTACAGCCGGAATTAAGTTTGAGTTAATTGACTACAGAGATGACACCAAATACACCTTTTATTTCGAGGGAGGAATAAAGTCATATCTTCGAAGCTTGAATAGAAACAAAACACTGCTTAATCCAACACCTTTTTATATAAGTAAAGAGCTAGATGGAATCACAGTTGAGGCAGCATTTCAATATAACGATACATATAACGAAAACATTCTTTGCTTTGCAAACCACATAAAGAACAATGAGGGGGGATCGCACCTTACAGGTTTTAAATCAGCCTTAACAAAAAGCATTAACGACTATGCAAGACGCAAAGCAATGCTTAAAGATAAAGATGATAACTTCTCAGGAGAAGATTTAAGAGAAGGACTAACAGCAATAATCTCAGTAAAACTATCCTCTGACACCCTTCAGTTTGAAGGCCAAACTAAAGCAAAGCTAGGTAATTCGAACGTTAAGCCTGCAGTTGAAACAGTAGTCAAAGAAGCACTTGAGAACTTCTTAGAAGAAAATCCCAAAGACGCACAAGCAATAATAGAAAAGAATCTTCTAACAATGAGAGCGAGAATGGCTGCAAAAGCTGCACGAGATACTGTTATTAGAAAAACAGCTTTGGATGGAGGAAGTGTGCTTCCCGGAAAACTTGCCGACTGTTCCAACAAAGACCCGGAAAAGACTGAGATATTCATAGTTGAAGGCGATTCGGCCGGTGGGTGTTTTTCAGGAGACACTTTAATAGCACTCGCAGATGGAAGAAATATACCTTTCACCCAAATTGTGCAGGAACAAGAGCAAGGGAATATACATTTTTGCTACACTATCACCTCAGACGGAACTGTAGCAATCGAACAGTTTATTAACGCTCGTATTACACAAAAAGATACAGAGGTTATAAAAATCCATCTCGATAGTAGAAAGACCATAGTTTGTACACCAGATCACATGTTCATGCTTAAGGACGGTACCTATAAACGTGGTGACTTACTTACACCAAAGGACTCACTTATGCCCATCTACAGAAAGATGTCCAGTAAGCAGGATGTGGGTATAACCATTGACGACTACGAGATGGTCTGGGATCCGAGCAGCGAAAGATGGGTGTTTACGCATCTTCTCGCAGATAAACATAATATCGACACTGGAGTGTATAGCAGGACTAACCGAAGCCATTGCCATCATATTGATTTTAACAAACATAATAATAACCCAAACAACATTATAAGACTTGAGAAACAAGAGCATTTGAATCTACATAAAAAACATGTGGCTAAAACACTGCATAGTGAATCTGCAAAAGCCAAAGCACGAACCATTAAAAAAACAGCAGAATATAGAAATAAAATGAGCCTAAGAATGCGCGACCCCGTCACTAGGCAAACACTTAGCCACAATGCAAAGAAGCAGTGGACCAACACAGAGTACAAAGCTTATATGGCAAGTTCTTGGAAGAATTTTTATGAGAAGAATATCAGTTATCGACAACAGACAATTCAAAATTTAAACACTGCTCAGAAATTATACTGGTCTAACCCCAAAAATAAATTGAGGCAAGCAGAACGAATAAAGGATTATTACAATAAAAACCCTAACATTAGGATAACGTACTCTGAAGTTGCTAAAGCGCAGTGGAGAAACCCTCAGCTTTTAGAGTGGCGAAAAACTAAAACCAAAGAGCAGTGGACCAATGAGTTTAGACAAAAGAGAGAAAAGGCATTAAATGTTACATACTTTAAAAAGACAATACAGTTCTTAAAAAAGTTCCCAACAATAAGCACAAGTAATACCGGCTATATAGAGCAAGAACGTGTAAAAACTAAAGACAAGACAATACTCAAATTTAGCACCTTCTGTAATCGATATTATGACGGAAAGGCAGACATCGCCTTTGAAGCAGTTAATAACTTTAACCACAAAATTAACAGGATTGAACGAGTAAAGCAAAGGATAGATGTGTATGATGCAGAAGTACCAAACACACACAACTTTGCACTAGCTGCAGGTGTTTTTGTTCATAATAGTGCGAAGGCAGCAAGAAACAGAGAGACACAAGCGATCCTTCCTATATTTGGTAAACCACTTAATACTGAAAGAGCACGACTTGATAAGATCGTGGATTCTGACAAGTTTAAGTATCTCATTATGGCAATAGGCGCAGGAATAGGGGAGCACTACAATCCAAAGAAGCTTAGATACAATAAAATCATCCTAATGTCTGATGCAGACGTTGACGGAATGCACATCTTAACTCTTTACTTAACATTCTTTTTTAGACACATGCCAGAGATACTTGAAAACGGCCATGTGTATGCTGCAATGCCTCCGTTGTTTAAAGGTACGTGGGGCAAAAACAAAAGATATCTATTTAATGACGTGGAATTGAATGCATTCCTAAAAACTCCCGATGGTTTAAAAGCTACCATTCAGAGGTTTAAAGGTCTTGGTGAAATGAATGCTGAAGAGCTGTGGGAAACAACAATGAATCCTGCAACAAGATACTTAAAACAGATTAATAGCGATGATGCAGCTAAAGCAGACGAAGTCTTTACTATGCTCATGGGTGATGAAGTTGCTCCTCGAAAGAGATTCATTATGACTCATGCTAAACAAGCTTTGGTTGATATGTAAAAACTATTTTGTAACAGAGATGAAGATACAGAGAATGTTGTAAAAGCCTTGAGTGTATTTGATAACGTATAATCGAACTTGCATTTAAGAAAGAAAGCTTCAAACTTATACTATGTCCCATCTATCAAGACGTGATTTCATGATAGGAGCTTTTGAGTCTCAATCCACAAATGAAAAACAAACTTCTATTGCCGAGCAAGTAAAAGCAGCAGCAGAGAGAGAGAGACTTAGGAATAAAGTTTGAAGGTAAGTTCGATGCCGGTTATTGGAACCATGTAATTACACCACAACTTATGGAAAAACTTGGAGCTGACGGTGTTACATGCCTATGCGGTGAGTTAAGTCTTGAAAGAGCTATTGCAGATTTAGCGCAAGGTGGAAGAAACGATGCCAACCAAGAATTACTTGAATTACTCAAGGTAAGACACCAGAACATAGGATATGGTACTACCCCAGGAGAAGCTGCTTTTCACCAAGACGCACTTAAGCAACTCCTTGAAAAAGGTATGGCAATTGGCTGTACCGACACGAATCATTATAACTACTTAGCTGAAGGTTTACCGAGCATAGCAAACAGCGTATTGCAAACAACGATCGCAGGGCTTGCAGCAGCAGGCATACTGTACACAGTAGCTAAAAATAACAAAATTTCTAGAAAAGAGTTTCTACAAATAGGTGGAATTAGCCTAGCAGGGCTTGGGGTGTATGGAGCTATCCTACTAAGCCCATTACCAACAGTATTTAAAAATCATAATAGACGCTTTCCCCCAGCTGAGAAGAATGCAGAAAGGCAAGTTGTTAAAGAACTACAAGCAGAACAAGACGGTAAACTCGATACTTACTTTACTACCAAAGCAGAGTACACTATAAGACTTAGGAATGCGGTGATAGCTTTAAATACATGGTGTCTTATAGATAGATATGCGGGATCTACAGGAGAATTCAATGAGAATCTGTACTTATTCGCAGGCGCTGCACATGGCGGCATTAACGATATACTAGCGGAAGGGCCCTATTTCTCGCAGGATCTTGTTCGAGACTATGCAATGGAATTTTTTGGTAAAGATCTTGAAAAACTTTACAGAACGCAATTAGCTGGAAACATAGTACTAGAAAGGGAGAAATCAACAGATCAACAAAAAAATTCTGACCAAATCTTAAAAGATGCATTGGAACAAACCGAGACCGATGTCGCATACACATTAGTAAATGCCTGCACAATGTTTGCCGATCCGTACACACTTGGCTCAAATTCACCTGCAAGAGCCAATTTACTAACAACAACGCGTGCGGCATCTGCTAAACAGGTTTTTATGCAAACCTTAGATGAAAAGCTAGCTGAACTATTAAATCTACGTACAACAAGCCCGGAACAACTTAATGAGGCTGTATTGCGAGCCTTACAAAAAGTCCGAAACATGCTTGACCCTGAACGAGAATACAATTACGCAAGGTACAAAGCTTTACAAGAAAGGTTAGGATATACAGAGGAGCGATATGTGTATAACGAAACACCTTATGATAAGTTTGTCAGATTACATATTGGAGGTAGTATTGATTCCGTGATACAAGAGACAGTTGAACAGGTACCTCCCGAAACTATAGTTGTTGGAACTTTACATATAGGAGGTACGAGAATAAGGGTTCATCGAGCCTTTGATACTGATGATGGGTTAAGTAACCCCAGGGTACGGGACTACATAGTTGATGTTGACGGGAAAATGGTTGTTTTAGGGGATTTTGATGCAGAACATGTCATCACTATTACTGATGAGGGGACCGAAGAAGCGTTCAGCGATACCCTCTTTGCAAACAGGACGGATATACGATACATTGTGGAAGTAGCACTAACCTTTTTAATAAATCCCGGGCTCACACGTCCTGTAAGATCCGAAACATACGTTTTACAAAATGATCCTCCTAATATCTACTTCACTCCGAGAGTAGGTACAAAAGTATACACTGTCAAAACACCTAGCGATTCTTTTATGTCGCCAACGTACTTATGGATAACGGAGAAGTATGTACAAACCCTTGATAAACAATAAATTCCTTGACTAAAACAAGACTACTCATTAGTATCCAGATACTATGAAAATATACACAATAGGACATCTTTCACCTGATTTAGATACAGTGGCTTCAGCGTATGTATACGCCAAACTTTTGACTGATGCTGGCATATACCCACAGGCAGATATAATACCTCTTGTTTCTGAAGATCCCAATCTTGAAACAAAAACTATATTTTCAATGTTTAAAGCAGAACTGCCTAAGAAAATATCCGATATTGAAATTGGCGAAGAGGACAGGTTTATCCTGGTTGATCATAACGAAGAATCTCAACGACACTCACTCGTTGTAGGGGATAGGGTGCTTGAAATAATTGACCACCATAAGATCAATATAAGCTTCACAACACCAATTAAGATTGATGTCAGGCCACTTGCATCAACTTGTTCAATCGTCCATCTCTTGTACAAAGCGCATGGGCTTAAGCCTTCAAGAGTAGTTGAACAATT
>CAZLZI010000042.1:0-8150 GCA_964563965.1 uncultured Candidatus Saccharibacteria bacterium | reverse complement strand
AAAAAGGCAAAGGAAAGATATCAAGGCTAAGAGGATAAGTCAATATATAAATACTACTCGACTTTGTAGTACTCTACATTCCTAGCACCGAATAAGCTTATCAAAGAACTAGATAAAGTGGAAGCATTATATATAGGACTACATGTAACCAAATCGATATGTACACCCCCATATTCCTCCCAAGTATGTATTACAAGATTCGAACTAGCCAGAATATATGTCAACGAGAACCCGAAGGGCTTGAATTGAGTCACTTTGGTATCCACGACTTTTAGCTTATGTTTATTACAAAAATCCCCACATACCTTAAGTAATTTAGACTTTGATTTTAGCAGCTCCGCGCTTACACCAAATAATTTAAATACATAATGATCTACGTAGGGAAACTTCTCTTCTTTAACATTTTCAAAAGTATAAATATCTTTAGTGAAGGCTTCTTGAATAAGAGCGGTATGAGGAGTGGTTTTTAGGATATATAAATTGCTAGCATTTCCAACAGTTTCAGCGCCAGTATACCTTGCAAATTTAAAGATCTTATCCTCTAGATATAAATTTCTAAGATGAATAGATTCAAGCAATTTAACCTCGCGCTCAAGATTCTTCACGCCAATACCATAGTATATAAAGATATAACTACCACTATAATCTTTTTTAACTTTCGAGAACTGCACACATCGGTCTAGAAATAAATCAAAGCCTGACTTTGTATAAGGAGGATCTGTTATTACAACATCAAAATAATTCATGTATTGTTTGGGAGGTTCATTTCGAGCGTCATACAATACGGTTTTAATTCTTTCAAAACCTTGTTCGCCTACAGCATTACTGACTTTTGCTAAGAGCTGGGGATCAATATCAAACACAACTAGTTCTGCATAATCCATTGCTAGGAGTGGGAGGGCAAGGCTTAACAAATCGTCATCACCAAATATCGCAATCCTTTTCCCTTTTATCCCACCCTTTTGATTTACTATATTAACCTTTTTTATAGATGTTTCGGCCAATGCAAAGAACTGATCAAACTCACGTTTAGGATCAAAAAAGTATTTCTTTCTCAGTGCTTGGAGAGTTTCCTCCTTTTGCTTATCCTCGTAAGTGTACAGAGACCAACTATAAGCTCGGGGATTGAGCTGGGATAAAACCTGCAACCCTAACTCATTAAGACAAATACCCTCTGTCCCCTCTTGTAAAAAATCAGCAATAGATTTCTTAAAAGCGAGTATTACGCTTTTAGTAATACCAGTGACTTGAACAAGATCACTCATACTGCTTACTTTATTGGTAAGTAATAGATGTAAGATCCCTTCGATTTGACCTTCAGATAAATCAACATTTCGTTCTTTGACTAAAGTTAAAATGGACTCCATACGAGCCTACTATATCATAACTGCTAGTCTAAATAGACAAACCAGCATTGAATACTAGCTTCTATCTCAAGTAAATATAGGCATGCGAATACTTAAATTGATAGCACTTCTATATATATTTCTAATCCTGTCCTCAGATCCCGTACATGCAAATGTAGCTTGGGAAAAGGTCAATCTGCCAAAACTATATATAACAAGTTTACAAAACACTCACTACGGTGTGTTAGCTGGAGAATTCGATTCTCGAGCTTTTCTCAACCCAGTAAATGGCATAGCTATAACCAAAGACTTTGGTGATACATGGCAAGACTTTGGACTTGCAAAAAGAGGTGTAACGGATATCTATTACCAGAGAGAAGATAGATCAATTTATGCAGCAACCTACTATTCGGTGTTTGATAGTACTAAGGGGCATAACACACTAGGGTTATATGTATCTTATGACGTGGGTAAAACTTGGCAACATATGGGACCCGAAGTATCCGCTTCAAAAGTACTCGCTTTTGATAATACAATTTTATTGGGGACATATAGTCATGGACTTTGGTTTTCAGATGATAATGGAGCTACTTGGAATCAAAAACTCGGATCTGGGTATTTTGGACCACGCATTAAAATGCTTAAACTAGTAGGCAATGCCATTTATGCTTACGATGACGCAAAAACGTATGTATCATTGGACCAAGGACTAAACTGGCAAGTATTTCAACCACTGGGAGATGAAAAGATAGCAGATATTGAAGGTACCTCAGAAATAATCTTTGCAGGCACATCCAATGGTAAAGGTATGTTTTATAGTAAAGATGGCGGTACTAGCTGGACAAAAGATAGCTTTTGGCTGGAGAAGTCTGTTCATTCAATAAAGTATTTTCCTTTAACTAAAACTTTCTATTTAGGTACATCAATCGGGGTTTGGTTTAGCAGCGACAATGGCAAAACTTGGAATAGCACGTATGCACCATTTTCTAAACAGACACTTGGGATTGCATGGGTATTCTCAGAAAACTCAAAGCTCTTTGCTACTGTACAGCAAGAAGGGGTATACAAATACAACATACCTAGTCCTATAAATGATGTGAAGCCATATTTTGCATTCCCATGGAAACAAACATATCCAAATGAAACATTGGATTCGATTAGCGCCTTCTTTGATCATGCGTATCCGCTCCTTGGGTACGATGTGTATCCCGAGCCAAGCACATATGCTTCCACTACAACAAACTTCTATGGACTAAGTTTACCTATACCTGAGCTTTATTACTCAAGCCATGATGGTACAGACTTTGCAGTTAAGTATGGAACCGAGGTTTTAGCAGTCCAAAGTGGAAGTGCAAGCTACGGTTATGAGAAGTATGGACTAGGGTATTTCATCAAAGTAACCCATGTAAACGGTTATCAAACCATCTATGGACATCTACAACCACATCAGGAGAAACCTCCCACACAAATTGCGCAAGGAGATACCATTGGAAAAGTAGGGATGTCGGGTAACACTAGTGGTCCACATCTTCATTTTACTGTAGTACAAGATGTGAATGCAGATGGTGATTTTACCAATGATACTCCGCATGGCAAAACAGATCCATTTGGTTGGCAGAGCATACTTTTACCAGACCCGTGGAATGGCTATCAATGGCAAGATGGGCTTGGAATACATACTTCCTGCGCAAACATATACCTGTGGCAAGACCCACTCTATACTAAAAGACTTTATCTTGACGGCAAGGTTAACCAAACAATTTTCCTCGATATAAAAATCCAGTTCAGAGAGTCTCAACAAGTCTATACAGCACTTATTACCCCACTACCTACTAAAAGAGTGAACATTGGAGGTAGTAAAGTGCCCCTAGCCAATACTTTCTTTGAACTTACAGTTCTAGATACTTTTGGAAACGAAGTAGTTAATGCAAATAACTTTGACATAGAAATTTATTATGACGATTTAGCATTATTAAATATAAATGAAGAATCCCTTGAAGTTTTACGAAGAGACAACGTTAACAATGACTGGGTACCAGTTAGTTCAGATATTGATAAAGCAGCTAATACAGTAAGAATTACAACACAGAGTGGTCTTATAGTACTTACAGGTCTTCCCACAGACACTTTACCACCAATTACAAAGATAAAGATTCATGGCAAGAAGAGTAATGCTACCTATGTTGAAATGCCCGTGATTGAGCTTACAGCAGAAGATACTGACTATCAATCGACTGTACAAACTATTCTGTATAAGATAAATGATGGCGAGTTTCTAGAATATGCAGAGCCTTTCCTCCTACCTCTTGAGTACACGACAACAACATATACTCTACAATACCGAAGCCTAGATGCGCATCAAAATCTTGAAGAGATAAACTCACTACAAATAGCTGTAGATGTAAGTTCTATTCGGAATAAGAAGATAAAACTTAAAGATGTAGGTTTTGAGACAAGTCAGGTTACTAACTAAGCAATAACTCCTCCACCAAGTACAACTCCGTCCTGATAAAAGACAGCACTTTGTCCACTAGCCACAGCAAAAGCAGGTGACTGTAGGGAGACGCTTAATGTATTTGGATCCACTGTGCAAGGATAGAACTGACCCAAATGTCTGATTCTACATTCACAGACGAGTGGGCTACCATAGGTCTGACCCAGCCAGTGAATAGTATTTAGTGCAAATTCGCTAGACAAACACTCGGCATACGAGCCCACAACAAGTTCATTAGTCACGCTCCTCTTCTCCACTACATATTGCGGCTTACCTTGATACTTATTTATCGTAAACCCATGGCGCTGCCCTACCGTAAATGCATAAGCACCCATATGAGTTCCTATTATATTTCCCCTTGTATCTAATACATGCCCTTGCATTGGAATAAACCCTGCATTACTAGCAAGAAACTCTCTTAAATCAATATCTCCTATAAAACAAATCCCAAAACTCTCCTCTTTGTTAGCAACTGGAAGGTTTTGTTCGCGGGCAATTGCCCTTACTTCTTTCTTAGTATAAGTTCCAAGTGGGAAAACGGCATGGGAGAGTTCTTTTTGACCTAATTGGTACAGAAAGTATGTTTGATCTTTTGTCTTGTCCTTAGGCACTGTAAGAGCGTAGAACGCATCTTTAGTAAGCAGTGCATAGTGACCTGTTGCTATGTGCGAATAGCCATTTGTTAGTGCCCAATTAAGAAAAAGCCCGAATTTAATCTCTTTATTACATGCTATGTCTGGATTAGGAGTGCGCCCTGCTTTGTATTCCGCAAAGAAATGCTCCAGTACTCTCTGCTTGTATTCTTTTTGGAAATCAAGAGAGATAAACGGAATATCCAGTAATGTGGCAACGGTAACGGCATCTGCTCTATCTTTCTTCCCTGTACAGCCTTTGGCATCATAATCCCAACACTGCATATGTACCCC
The DNA here is from genome assembly GCA_964563965.1 of uncultured Candidatus Saccharibacteria bacterium. Taxonomy (GTDB): domain Bacteria; phylum Patescibacteriota; class WWE3; order UBA101185; family UBA10185; genus CAZCAQ01. The sequence goes on along the minus strand of CAZLZI010000042.1, from coordinate 3,384 downwards.
AACAACGTCAAAGCCTTGTTGCTTAAGTAAATAAGCGGCAACAGCAGAGTCCACACCGCCACTTAAACCTACAGCTATTTTGCTTTTCTTTGGAAGAAAATCTTTGATCACAACGTGATTATATTACTTTCATGCAAATCGCACTGTGTTACAGCAATTTCCATAGCAGCTGCTATTTGAGTGATGAGTGAAATTGCTTCATCATAATTTAGTTTTTTAAAATTATGTGGAAAGTAATGAAAAACTTCATTCCTACCTTTTTTCCAAGCATCCCAAAGAATATCAGATAACTCCTTACCACCGCGTTCATGTTTACACAGTAAAAGATATAAGTCTCCACCTGACCGTTTTGTAGTACCAGGGTTTAGTAATCTACCGATACGAATATCATCACTGTAATACGCATCTTGTTTAATAAGTCCTATATCTAAAAAGAATTTCTTTAAAAAACCCTCGTATGCTTTAGAAAAAGGAAAGACTAAGAATGAATAATCAGAAATGTCATGTTTGAATAAGTGGAGATGATCTAGAAGCATTTCTCCGTCAACAATTAACCCTTTTTGATAATCAGATAAATAAGACCAGAGAAATGTATGCCTATTAACAATATGCATAGTTAAATTCTATATCCTTTAATTGGAAAAAACAGCAGATGCGTCAAAACCCTGTCTTACAGAACTGATAGGTATAATTACAAAAGGCATGCCTGCAAAATCACCTACTTGGGCACCTGCAATGTTTGTTGGAGTAGCTAACCTAAAGTTTGAGGAATCTTGTCCCCAACCGCCTTTAACATAATATTTAATATAGTTGTAACCTGACCAATCGCCGTTTGGTTCTACAATAATTTCATGTCCCTCTGACTCTCCTCCACTAATCAACGGTAATTGATAGCCCGATTCCGGACTACTCTTACACTCTTCTAGTGATTTACATAAGAATTCATAGAAATCCCATGTTGGTCCATTTGACTTAACCATGACAGAAAATCCTTTGCGTTCATTTACAGGAGCTACTTGAGTAACACCTAATACTTCTTCTTTTTTTGAAAGGGCATTTTGTCTGTACATAGAAAAACCCGCAACCAGTAAAAGTGCTAAGGCGAAAACATAAAATTGAGAGAATCCATAACTATTACTCAACATAACTCTTGAGTAACTGTTTTTATCAGGCAGGTGATTTAACATATATATAACTATCCAAATATTTCACACAATGTCAAGAAGATTGTTTCAACGATCGTTGGTATATTATTTTGTTCATACGTACTTTAAAGCCTACTACGAAGGTAAATACTAACTGGTAAAATCTGGGCAGCATGATTATGAGTACATACTGAACCCGTCATTCCAAGATCTTTACTTTTGCTAATGTTTGGCCGTACTATTAATTGCATTACCCAATTTCTCCATGGTGGCTTGTCTTAAGGCAGCGTGTGCATCAATCCCTAAATTCCCAGAAGTCTCTTGTAATATTCGCTGCACGTCTGCAGGTCTATGCCGAAGAGAAGGATCAACTCCAAGTAATAAGGCAATCGTACCTGCTACAACAGGGGCTGCATACGATGAACCACCAACACGAAACAACCGATAGTTATCATTAAGATGTTGGTTTGCATCAGATTGGTTTCCTTCCTCAGGTGTATAACCCGATGAATATATTGGAAACAAAGTACCTCCCCCATCATTCGCGTTAAGTTCTCCTGCTTTTGTTGTCAAATCCCCAGTTAAATTCAAACCACCAACTACTATCACATGAGGATTAGCTTCGTCCATACCTAAGGCTTGCAAAGGTGCAAAATCTTTCTGTGCATCATTCCCAGCAGCGAAGACAATAAATCTACCTAATGCACGGGCTTTCTCAATCAGCGCACTCATCTGAGGTGATATATCTTCGTTAGGACGAAGTAGAGACACAACTACAACATCCGAGCTATCAACAGCTATATCGAGGGCTCCATAAAACAATGCAGAATTAACCTTATATGAACCGTCATTAAGTGAAGTGGCGGCATCCTCAAAGCCTATAAGTGTCAGGGAGGCCTGAGGAGCTACCCCCACGGCTTGTCCAGCAGCTCGAGAAGCCACCTCTATGCCGTGAGTGTAATGCTTTGAAGTAAAACCATCATTACCACTATCAGCAAGTCTTATGGTGGTAACATCGGATCCTGCAAAATCCGCAACCTGATTTTTTATCGTCTCTGGAAAGCTAATATCTACTACAGCTATCTTCACCCCGTACCCACCCTTATGCTCTCTGGCCTCTCTTATGTTATTCGGATCAGTGGTAACATAATCACTGGCAGCAATTAAAGTAGCCATATGAATAGCTAGCGAATCATCCCTAAATTGCTCAAGTCTTAAAGGATTATCAGGATAAGGACTACAGTTGTCAGAGCCAAGAGCCATGTCTGATTGTGGAACATTGAGTAGTTGCAAAACATCAGCATCAGTGGAAAGATGCCCAACCGCTTGCCAGTGAACTCCGTCGAATTGATATAAAGTAGTATCGCAAGCACCTGGGTGAATAATATCTATATCAATTGTGGTTTCGCCTTTATCCGCTGGAAAAGCCAATCCAAGATCATAGGAGGCTATGGTTTCAACTAAAGCAGCTCCGCCATTCTGATTATGCACATAATCAAGTTGCGGTCCCTCTAAAGTTGTTATCGTGTCACTAGCTACACCTAGTGGATGCTCTATAAAGGGAGCAGCTAAGCTTGTGGCAAGACTCGCAACACCAGCCACATATATCAACTTTTGAAAGTGACTTACTTCTCCCCAGGATTCGTCATCACTGCCTACTAAATTCTGGTGCTCAGACTGGGTAAAAGGGTGCGTGGCCAAATTTATATGAACACCATATAGTCTATCTATTCTTTCAAGCACATGAATATCAAGATCAACGTTTTCAGGTGCATGAATACCTCTCATATGATCTTCTCTATTTCTAGTCTCAATTCGCATAGCTACTCGCTCAAGCAACTCTCGAGCTTCTGTCTCATTAGGTTTAAAAAATGCACGAACACCATCTAACTTCTCACGAATGGTAGTTCTAATAGAATTTACATATTCTCTAGGACCAGCGCTACTAGCGGAATAGGGGGCAAAAGATTCAACTGACATAATAAAATGTTAAGCTAATTAGGCAAAATAATCTATAATAGTAACGTGACTATTACTAAAGTAGCCTTTGTTCATGATTATCTATCGCAATATGGTGGTGCTGAAAAAACACTTGAAGCGCTGCTTGAGCTATACCCAACAGCAGACATCTACACTGGACTATATAACCCAAAAAACCTTCCTGAAACTATAACTTCAAAAAACATTATTGCACCTAGAAATAAGCTATTCCTAAAACTGTCCAAATTACTTACATTTT
>CAZLZI010000041.1:0-8704 GCA_964563965.1 uncultured Candidatus Saccharibacteria bacterium | reverse complement strand
TGTTAATAGTAACCCTAGCACTCATTGTAGGAACTGGTGTTACTGCAAGATTTGTAACTAATCTTCGAACTCGTGTGTCTACTGATTTTTCATATAGAGCTGAGGGTGCAGCGCAAGCTCTGGCAGAACGCATCTTACTCAAAGATTTTCAAACTCTAAAAGACTATATAACCTACAATAACTGTGGGACTAATTGTACCCTTGCTATTTCTCAATCAGGGATTAGCTCCGCAGCGACTGCTACACTTTCCTATGTTGGTAACTCTTCTGCGCCTTATGAGGTTACGGTAAAGACAACTGAAGGGGCTGAAGTGAGTTTACTAAGCTATGGTGACAATAAAAACTTAAATGTTTGTTGGAATAATTTAGCAAATGGCATTAAGCCATCAGTAATAGCTTTGTATGTAAGTGGTACCGTTGGATCATATCAAGCTGATACCTATGCTGTGAATGCAAGTGGGTCAACTTACGGTGCTAATGGTTTTACTTCAGCAGCTCCGAATTTTGGGTATGCTAATTGTTTTACTGTGACAGGCAAGACAACCCCGCAGTTTTTAAGACTCAGATCAGTGTATGCAGATTTCAACGTCTATGTTCGTCCTATAGCTGGATCGAATATCCCCTCGCAAGGCATAAAAATTACCTCAACTGGAACTTCAGGCACAGCAACCCGAAAAGTTGTTGTTACCAAGAGTGATAACTTTCTCCCTGTAGATTTTGAATATGCGCTTTTTCAGACCGCAACTGATGAGACTTTAACCAATGTCCAGAATACTTCTCCTTAAGTTCGTTGACCAATTACGATAATACCCTTAAAATTTACACATGCCCATAATAGGTTTAGATTTAGGCTCGAATAACTTTCGGGCCGTGGAACTTGAGAACGATAAAGGTAAGGCTGTTTTAAAATCATTTGGAACATATCAAAGCCCAAAACTTGATCTTGCCTCTGATGATCCTACCTCACTAGATGAATATGCAGATGCTATAAAAACATTTCTTAGAGAAGCTAACTTTTCATCAGATAATGCAGTTGTAGGCATGCCTGAGGCAAATGTTTTTACTAGAGTTATCACCTACCCTAAGATGAGTTCAAAAGAACTAAACTCATCCATTATTTTTGAGGCAGAACAATATATCCCCCTTCCTCTAGAGGAAGTAAATTACTCATTCCAAATCATTGATGATGAGGCCGTCGAAGAAGGCAAAATGAGTGTACTCCTTGTAGCTGCGAAAAAGACAATATTGCAAAAATATGTAGATATTCTAAAAAGAGCAGGTCTTCAACCCAAAGGTATTGAGCCTGAAACACTTGCTCTCCAGAGATCTCTATATAATAACCCCACTGCAATAGGTGCTTCCATTATAGTCAACATGGGGGCACAAAGTTCGCAAATAATAATCTCTTATAAGGGTTTTGTTAGATTTACTCGCAGTGTAAATGTTGGTGGCGAAACTATGTCTAAACTCATCTCGCAAGAGCTCTCCCTTGATGCTGCTCAAGCTGAAGAATACAAAAAGACATATGGTATGGATGCAGGTCAGGGGGATGGCAAGATTTTTAATGTAATAAAACCGGTATTTGATAACATCCTAGGCGAGATTAATCGCTCGAAAATGTACTATACAAGCCATAGCCCGAGTGTTACGATTAATAAAGTAATACTTTCTGGAGGAACTGCCCTAATGCCGGGATTACTTTTTTATATTGCATCTAATTTGGATTGTGAGGTCGAACTCGCTAATCCTTGGAAGAATATTCTTCTTTCGTCAAAACTTCAAAAAGATAAAGATTTACTTATTGAGCAAGGTCCTGTGTATGTAACCAGTGTTGGGTTAGCATTGAAAGAAGTCTAATGAATCAAACTATTAACCTAATTCCTAAAGAAGAACAGAAATTACAGCAAAAATCACAACTTGTTAAAGTAAGTACTGTTTTATCGGTATTACTGCTAGTCATTGTTGCAGGCGTAGCTGCTTATTATTTCTATTTAACAAATGATCTTAATCAACGGCTTGAAGTTGAAAAGAAAACCACTGAAAGCTTGAGAGCAGAAATTTCTCGCATGTCTAAAGTTGAAATCACAGCACGCAATCTTGATAAAAAATATACTTTGCTTAAAAAAATATTTAAAAGCAGACAAAACTTTTCAATTGCTTTAAAAGATCTCGATCTACGAACGCCTGAAAATATAACATTAGATGATTTATCTCTTAATCCTGATGGGACACTATCAGCCTCTGGTGCTGGAGAAGATTATTTGTCTATTTCAGACTTTGTAACTCAGCTTACAAAAGAAGAGGTTCCCCAGTCATCAAAGACCGAAAAATATCCTGAATTAGGGCAAACGCATGTGTTTAAGGATGTAACACTTAATTCAGTCAGTCTTGATGCCCAAAATAAAAGTGTTAAATACTTTGTAGTGTTAACCTACTTCAAGGAGGCTTTGGCAAAATAATGAATAAAGACGGACTTAAAGAAACACTGGTTAATTTTATTGTGCCACTGGTTGCTATGGGTCTATCTATAGCGTTATTTTTAACTATCATTCTACCCGGTATTCAAAAGAATCCTGAAAAAGAACTACAAGTTACAGATGCGCAAGCATTAAATCTGAAACTAACTGATAAAAGAGAAAAACTAGGTAAAATTGAGAGTTTTGAAAATGTTATAGCTGATTACGAAGGACTTGTATCAAAAGTGCTGCTTTCTGATCCAAAAGTACCGGAATTACTTACCCAAGTAGATACCATCGCAAAAGAATCAGGCTTAGTGGTTACTAAACTTACATATTCATTTACCGATGTTACTGAAAAAGAAAAAGCTGCGGAAGTTCCACTGGTAAATGTTAGTCTTGGGGCTACAGGTAACTATGATCAATTAGTAACTTTTTTTGAAAATCTTGAACGGGCTGCACGGCTTGTATATGTTGATAGCTTTAGGTTTTCTGAAGAGAAAGAAGATAATAAAACCCAACTTGCGATGCAGGTTTCCCTTGCATCCCCCTATCTGACAGTTGATTCTAAAGCAGTAACTGATGAACCTATTACTATAGATATTGCCGATCAGGCTTTTATAGCTTTTGTGGATGAGTTAAAGAAACTTCGTTATTATGAGTTAAAAGTTGATAGTAATGTGTCAGAAAATGCTAAAGAGGTCAGTGTAGAAGATGCCCAACTTGAAACCGACGCCGATACTCAACCGCAAGCTCCTGCACCAATTCCAACTAATCTTCCTTAAGAAGAGAGTTTGCCTCTCTCCATTTCTCAATCTCTTTATGATTTCCGGAAAGAAGTATCTCTGGTACTCTTAGGCTTTCAAAAACTTCAGGTCTTGTGTACTGGGGATATTCAGTTTTTCCTTCAGTAGTAAAAGATTCACTCTCCAGACTTGCAGTACTGCCTATGCCTTCGGGGAGCAATCTAAGTGTTGCTTCAAGAACGCACAGTGCTGCTGCCTCTCCTCCTGAGAGTACAAAAGACCCTATGGAAAGAGTTTCATCACATAATGCCTCAACCCGCGCATCGACCCCTTCGTATCTTCCACAAATTAAAGTTAAACTTTCGTGTTCAGCAAGTTGGTGAGCTTTGGGTTGCTTAAAAGTAGTGCCACGCGGGGAAAGTAATAGCTTATAACTGTGTGGATCATTTAAAGCAGTTAGTGCATTAAAAATTGGCTCTACCATGAGAACCATACCTGGACCCCCGCCATATGGTGTTTCATCAACTTTCTTATAATTACCCAGTCCAAAGTCTCTTAAATTTACGATAGTAAGTTGAATCGATTTATTAATTAAGTTTTTGAATGGAATTACTGTTAAAAACGGTGCGAAAAGTTCAGGAAAGAGAGTAATTATATTTAGTCTATTCATTCTCAAGAGGCTCACTAAGAGTTATGTTTACTCTAGTTCCATCTTTTATGGCTTTGAGTTTAGCAAGTGTCCGTAGACTTTTAATAGTTCTGCCTTCTTTGCCTATAAGCATACCCATATCATCTTTATCAACAGTTATTATATAAGTATAGGATGAATCATCTTCAACTAGTTCTTTAACACTTACACTTTCTGGTTTGGAAACAATATTTGTTACTAAAAATGTGATGTAATCTATCATTTCTATTCAGCTTTTTCTTCAGTGCTTTTAGCTTTTTTTGGGTTATAGGGTACGTATTTATACTCATCTGCAATAATTGCTTTAACTGCTGGAGAGACAATAGCACCTTTACTAACCCACGCCTGATATTTGTCCATATCAATGCTTTTTAAAGCTGGTTTCATTGATGGATTATAGTGTCCTAGTATATCTAGATATATACCATTTCTTTTTGACCGAGTTGTTGTAGCAACAACCTTGAAAGATGGTGCGTTTCTTTTGCCTACTCTTGAAAGTCTAATACTTACTGACATACTAAAGGATTCTATCAAAGCTTTTGCAACTTGTCTAATGCAGTTTTAGCTGCAGCTTGTTGGGCTTTTTGCTTGCTTTGACCCTCCCCTTCTCCATACAATTCATTATTTATATATACTCCTACTTTAAATGTCTTTTCATGATCCGCTCCCCAAGCATCTATTACTTCATAAAGAGGTGTAGTATTAAATCGTTCTTGAGCTAGTTCTTGAAACATAGACTTTGCATCCTTGTAGAGATCTTTATCGACAATTTGCTGAGTTTTATAAAAGAGTTCTTTTGCTAAATAGTGCTTGCAAAAATCTAGACCTTTTTCAAGATAAATTGCCCCCAGCACTGCTTCAAAGGTATTAGCTAGAATATAAGGTCGTTTTCTTCCCCCTGATTCTTCTTCGCCACGGGAGAGGAACAATAATGTCCCAAAGCCAAGTCTAAGTGCTTCATCTGCAAGAGACTTTGTGCAGACTATTGCTGATCTATAACTGGTAAGAATGCCTTCTGTGTTATCATAGTTCTCATAGAGATACTCCGATGATAGGAGCTGTAAAACAGCATCTCCTAAGAATTCAAGGCGTTCATTTGAGGGAAATTCATATTTACTGTGTTCATTTAAGAAAGATCTATGTGTGAATGCTGTTTGAAAAAGCCCTGAATTCTGAATTTCAACGCCAAGTATGTGTTCTAGCTTTGAGATATCAAACACCATCTATTCAGCTTTGTCTCTTAAAATTGTAATGAGCGACCCTATGGTATCCAGCTCTTCTTTATCTTCAGGCTCAAATTCTATCTGATAATATTCTTCAAGTTCGGAAAGTAGTTCTACAAGTTCATATTCCCCAAGATTTAAATCTTCTTCAAAGTAGGCTCCTTCGTCTACATCTCTTGGTTCAATACCAAAATTCTCAGCTAGAAGTTCTCTTAATTTTTTTAAATAATTGTAATCCATACTTAAATACCTTTAATTTAATATTTTATCCTTTGGGGGATATTTTTCAATAATACTCCCCAGCACACCATTAACAAACTTTGATGAACTATCATTACCATAAGCTTTTGCTAGTTCTACAGCTTCATCTACCGCAACTTTGGTAGGGGTATGGGGGCTATATAAAAGCTCAAGGACTGCAAGTCTAAGGATAACAAGATCGATTTTGGCAATTTTATCAAGTGGCCATTCGGTTGCACTGGTTTTAATCATTTCATCAATCACGGCTTGATGTTTGGTTACACCTTGTACCAAAGAGTTATATAATTCTTCATCAAAGGGTCTGGTAGATACTTCTTCTTGATAAAGCAAAGTTGTCGCGTCTGTAGTTGTTTGTGAAAAGTCTCCATTGAAAAATAGAGATAGAGCCCTTCTTCTGGCTTCATTTCTGGGGTCATCTGTTCTTGTCATATACTATAGGGTAAGGCGTGTTATTTAGAGCCGCACTCACTACAAACTACGTGTGGTAGCCTTCTGTTACCGCATGCTTTACAAGCTACAGTATTTACGGCTTCTCTTACGTAGTGAGAATTTCGTTTCCTTCTGGTTCTGCTTTTACTATGTTTTCTTTTTGGTACTTGCATTGTTTATTCTTTCTTTATACACAAAGACCCTAGTAATATATTGATTTACTGGCGTTTTGTCAAATACATATTTTAAGAGCTCAAATGAGCTACTGACGGCTAAAAATAGTAAAGCACGAGTTACCAAACTGGCGCTTTGTGTATTCTTTTAGTCCGCTTCCTACAATAAGTGTAGTGGGATCAAAATCCGGCGAGTGAAAGTAGATGAAAAGCCCTGTTTTGGCCATAATATCAGTTATGTTTTCGACAAGGTATCTTTGCTTTATATCCGCATAGAAAGGATCGCAGAAGATGAAATTGTACTTTTTCTGGCCTTTGTATTTAACTACAAATTTAGCTGCATCAATTAAATGGGTTTCATAGAGAAACTCGTTAGCGCCTACAGCTGCTAAATTAGTTTGAATTGTACTAAATGATTCATATGTACTATCTACAAAATCGACGAAGGAAGCATTCCTACTTAAAGCTTCAATACCCATGATGCCACTCCCTGCAAACAGGTCAAGACAAGTTGCAGAATCTATGTTAGCTGGTTCAATGATTGCAAAAACTGCTTGTTTAGCTTTATCAAGAACTGATCTAAAGCCGTCAATATTTGGCGGGAGGATTCTTTTGCCTTTATACAGCCCTGCGCTCACGCGGATTTCAGGCTTTTTAATGCTTTCACTTTTCATGGAAGCATTTTACTAGTTATTGCCTATTTTCTCCACTTCTATATGTTTTATCAGGTCTTTTAATGCTGGATCACTGTCTTTGTCGGAATAACAAATTTGTGCATCAAGTTTTACTTTTTCTAGAAAGGCAAGATTTGAAATGTCAGCAAATTTGAATCTGGTAAATCCACTTTGCAGTGTTCCGTATGTATCTCCCCCACCTCTTAGTTTTAAATCAATCTCCGCAAGTTTCAGGCCACTTGTTTCTTCTTCCATGTATTTAAGTCTTTTATAAGCGATAGGATTGTACCCGGATAACATAAGCAAACAGTAGCTTTTACTGCCATCTCTTCCCACTCTTCCTCTTAATTGATGCAGTGAGGCTAGCCCATATCTTTCTGCACTTTGAATAACCATAATTGACGCACTGGGGACATCAATACCCACTTCAATGACCGGTGTGGAAACAAGTATTTGGATTGCCTTAGTTCTAAACTTTTCTATAATGTCAGCTTTTTCGCTTGGTTTCATCTTCCCATGTAATAGCCCTACCTGCAGATCTTTAAATATTCCTTGAGATAATTCAGCAAAAGTCTTTTGAGCAGAGGCTACATTCTCAAGTGATTCATGTTCTGACTCTTCGATAAGAGGACAGACTATAAATGCTTGGACTTTTTTCTGCTTAATCCAAGCTAAGGCTTCGGCCTTCTTATTCTGGGGGATGACCTTAGTTAGGGTATTACGGATTCGGTCTGGGGGAGTTTCAAGATGAGAAATAGATAAATCTCCATATAAAGTAAGGGTTAGCGTACGTGGTATGGGGGTTGCAGTCATTGTAAGGAGGTTTGGCACCTTTAGCTTATTCATGCCTGCAATCTTTGTTCGTTGCTCAACACCAAACCTGTGTTGCTCATCTATTATTACAAGTCCAACATTTTCCAGATCTTCTTTGGTATGGAGTAACGCATGCGTACCAATAATAATATCAGCCGTCGTATCCCCCTTAGAAGTAGCAGTCCTAAGCGCTATTTTAGGCCCATTAGAGCTCTTAAGCAGGCTTTGAAAGGTTAGATAGTGTTGAGTAGCAAGTATCTCTGTAGGAGCCATGTAGAGCGTTTTATAGCCGTTTAGATGGCACAGATAGGCAGCAAATATGGCTACAATGGTCTTACCTGATCCTACATCTCCTTCCAAGAGTCTATTCATAGGATGTTCCTTGTTAAGTTCAGTAAATATATCCTCAATAGCAGTCACTTGGGAGTCACTTAGTGCAAAAGGTAAGCTTGCCTTGAGTAAAGCGATGGATTGCTCAAATCCACTGGCACTTAGCTTAACGCCTTCAAGCTGATCTTTCCATAGTTGTTTGCGATGTTCAACTCTGATTAGCTCGTAAAAGAGCTCTTCATACGCAAATCTTTCCCTCAGACTCTTTACTGTTTCAATGTTATCAGGAAAATGTATTAACTTAAGTGAGTTCCTTCTATCCTTAAAAGCTTCTTTGGTTAAAATAGTTTCGGGTAAAGATTCAGGTACATCCAGCTTACTTGATAAGATGTCGTTAATCTTAGACCTAAGCCATTTAGATGTGACCCCACCTGTTTCTGGATATATGGGTACCAGCCGTCCAGAATTTATATTACTCCCCTCTTCTTTTTCAAATGCTGGACTAATTAAAGTCACTTTTCGATCAAACAGTTGAACTTTGCCACTGAAGAAGTATCTTGACCCTATACTTAATGTTTTTTTCAAATAATGCTGGTTAAACCAAATGAGCGTACACTGTCCGCTCTCGTCTTTTACTACAGCCTTAGTTAATCTCTTCCCATTACGCGTAAAGATATTCTGCACATCTTGTAAGTATCCACAAATAGTTACAGTTTCATTTGGGATAAGCGAGGCAATAGGTTTAATGTTTGAATAGTCTTCATATCGAGACGGGAAGTGGTATAGCAGATCTCCAACTGTAAAGATTTCAAGCTTGGCAAGGAGTTTAATAAATACAGGACCAATGCCATTTATTACTGATATTGGCGTAGAAAGTCCCATGCATGCATTATACTTCAAGGATGCAGCAT
>CAZLZI010000040.1:0-9458 GCA_964563965.1 uncultured Candidatus Saccharibacteria bacterium | reverse complement strand
CTGCTACAGTAAATGTATTAACCAATTTTAATTCTGCATACCTAGCTTACACTAACCCCCAACACTAATTTATTCACCCTTTGGACGTCTTAAATTAATATGAAAATTTCTTACATGCATGCTTAAAAAGCTAACTAGATGCCACGCATTAGATTAATGGACTACTAGAACGGAATAAACTTCTTTCTCTCTGTAGCTTGTGGAGAAGGAGCTTCAGGTTTAGGCTCATCAAATCCTGCCCGCTTAGAGATATATGCTTCTACTTCTGAAATAGGTCTACCATATTTTTGCCTTGATAACTCTTTTATATTTAGCATTTATTTTTAAGCAGAGTACCGATATATTAATGGTAAAAATCACACGGCCCCCAATAGCAAAAACATACCCATAGCTAATTAGAATATTTCTATTAAAACTATTAGAAGAAGTAAAATTATTTCAGATAAGAGCTGAAATAGTATTTAATTTGGGCTATTGATTTAAAAAAAGTACTTTATTCAATGGGAGGACAACAACATTAGGTTAATGAAGCTTAAAATATTCATAATTATGCTGTTGTGAGTTACATTTCTCTATAGATCTTAAAGGAGAACTTGCACCCCTAGTACTGAATAAAATACTACTAAAGTACTTTCTAAAATAAAAAGTGTCCAAGATAAGTAGAAGTAATAGTCTTACAAAACCACCTTTTTCCAAAAAGTGCTTGTAATCGAGCAGGTGCCAAAAAGGCACACTTACTATATTTCTAATATTGTTATTATTGTAATTTTTTACAATATAGCCTCTTGTAAAACCATATGCGCCCCAATTATTTAATAATTTCTTGAAACTAGCAGTATCAGTGTGCTTGATTCTTATGGACTCAACGTACTTTGTGTAGACTTGCAACTTTTTACATCTAAAGTCCCACTCGGTGTCCTCACCATTTCTAAGGTGTGTATTAAAATTCCCAACATAGTAAAACGTGCGTTTTAGCATAATTAAATTAGGAGTATATACACGTGTATGATCAACGTTATTATAATAAGCTCTTATGTACTTTATCTGGGCAAACAGCCTATTCGTAGGCTCAGTGTCGAAGTCAATACTACCTTTTAAAATCACTGCTGACTGTACGAGGGATATGTGCTTGGACAACTCTTGAAAATAGTCTGGATTAAGCTCACAGTCTGCATCAATAAATCCAATGATATCGTATTTTGAATTAGCAACACCGACATTTCGTGCCTTAGCTATACCTCGCTCTTTTATAGAAATAGTTCTAAGTGTCAAAGATTTATGAGGTTTATGCATACTATTAAACACATCTAGCTGTTTACAAGTAGTAGTGTCATCACCATTCGCTACGAGTATCACTTCAATGTTTTCAAAATCTCCTAAGTTATTTGTACTTACAATACTGTATATCGATAATAAACAGTTATAAAGCAATTTATCGTTGTGTACAGGTATTATTATACTTATGGAGCTTGTTGATCTTTTATAAGAGTACGTGGTGCGCGAGACTTTCCAAGGGTCTATGTGTAAAACAGGAATATTACGCGTTTCAAAAAAATTAGCAGCGTATGTAAAACCTGTATCAAGTGATATGAATACTCCTTTATTAGATGTGTTATTTTCGATAATACTTGAAAACTCCTTGTATGTTACATACTTAAGTATTGCTCTATCCAAGGCCTCCTTCGACGTATTTACACGTACTTTTTCCATTCTTTCAATTTGAGTTGCGCATTTTAATATTTGTATTGCATCTTTACCAAGCCCTTTTTCTTTAACATATTTTACTATTGTAGAATCTGACGATAATATTAGAAAAATATCTTTAGAGTTTAGCGTTCTTAGCTCTTTTAGAACTGGGTAAAGAATTGTAGCCTGTACTAGAAATAAATCCCAGGTTTCAATCATAGGAGAAAGCTTTGTTAGAACTTGAAAAGAACGTTGCAAACTAGCTAAACTATAAATATTTATATTGTATTCTTCTTGTTGTAAGTACTTTTTGCAAGTAGCAATAAACAATGAGAGATTCTGTTGCTCCGCTGGTGTAAATGTATTCAAGTTCAACATTAAATCCCCTATAAATACATCAACTCTGGAAGGTTTGCTTTCAAAGTTACTTGCAATAATCTGAGATGTTTCATTTAAAACCTTAAAGAAGTGTTTATAGTCATACTGCCAAGAATCCTGTGTCTGCGGATCCACTTCTATATCATTAAAAAAACCTTTATACTGGCTCGTTGTCCAATCTTTACTATATGGAGGGCACAAAACTGTAAATAATCTTATACGATCGGATGTAGATAAATAACGAACAGCTTTTTTGTAAGCATCGTTTGTAGTACTTCTTATCGGTTTAGTGGTTTTCGTATAGGTTTCTATATCACTCGTACCTAAGACGCTGTTGGCAGGTGTTAGTTTAAAATCTTTCGAGTATTGCTTGTCTTGATAGTATATTGAAACAGCAATTTCTTGATTAACTCCAATACTATGCTTGAGCTTATTAAATAGCCAGTTTGTTAGATTTTCATCTGTGAAGGGATTTATTACAGAAGTAATAAGTCTAGAGTCTAAAAAAACCGCTATTTTCTGAAGATTCTTCTGAACAGAGATGCTGTACTTACAAGTAATTTTAACACTTATCGTGATTGAAACTAGCTGTCCCATTGAGTATTTGAGTTGCTTATTTGGCAAATAAACGTTGGTAATCGATGTATACAGACTCGTGTGTCCCATAGTCCGACATTTTACCTTAATATGACAAATCTTTCAAAAGCACGGTTAAAGAGATGATCTGCAAACTATGCAATTAGACTAACCATGGAATACTAGAACGGAATAAACTTCTTTCTCTCTGTAGCTTGTGGAGAAGGAGCTTCAGGTTTAGGCTCATCAAATCCTGCCCGCTTAGAGATATATGCTTCTACTTCTGAAATAGGTCTACCATATTTTTGCCTTGATAACTCTTTTATCCTTAATGCCATATTCCTAGATGGAGCTATTGTTGAATATCTTTGAGACAAATCGTCCTTCTGAACATCCCACTCAACATTCATTGAAAAGGGGGATGTTGGTTGGCCTTTAACAAGTAACCTCATATAGCAATTACCCATTGGTAGATTAATCAAATCATTCTTATCAAAAGTTGGGGTAAATTGTGTTTCAAGATAATCCGCATCATCTAATCCCACTCTAAAAGACACAAGTGTTCCCACATTTCCAAAGACTGCATTCTTAATTTCATCGGACAATTGTGAAATGAACTGATTAGCAACAGTTAAATTGAGCTTATACTTGCGTGCTTCTGACAAAATAGTTGCAAAATCAGGAGTTGAAAAGTTCTGAAACTCATCAACATATAAATAGAAATCTGGAATAGCATCTTTATTCAACTGGTTCACACGTTCAAATGCTGCCATAAGTATACGTGGTACAAACAGCAGACCTAAGAAGATTGCATTCTCCTCCCCTATCTTCCCTTTTGACAAATCTACAAGCAGAATCTTTTTTTCAGCCATTATTGTTGAAAAATTTAATGAACTCACGGGCTGCGCTATTATATTTCTCATAATACGCTCTGTTACAAACCTATCAAACTTAGATACAAAATACCCCATCTTTTCGCTTTTGTGAAAATCTGACGTTTTTGCGATTTCATCAAGCCAATATCTTTTAACAAGCGGGTCTTCAACAATGGGTAAGAACTTTTTATAGTACTGCTGATCTATAATCATGCGAAGCACATCAATCATAGTGCTTTCTTTATCATACATCGCAGTCAGCATGATGTTACGAACGGCTCGCTCAAGTTGCGGACCAATTATACCTGTGTGATTGGGGTCGTAGAGTTTATATAACAAAGCAATAAAAGCATTAATAATCATATTCTTCTGCTCTTCATTATTAGCTTCTAAGATATTGAACCCAAGTGGTCTTTCATAATCTGAAGCATCAAAAAGTATCACATCATCAACTCGATGTTCTGGTATTCTTTCAAGTAAAGCTGCTATTTCTGTACCATGGGGATCAATAAAAGCAACACCTTTACCTTCGTTGATATCTTGCTGTGCCATGGCTCTCATATATTGTGATTTTCCTGTACCAGTCTGGCCAATGATATACATATGCCGTCGTCTATCATCTTCTCGTATATAAATATCCCTTCTTTGGTTTCTAAAAGCACTAGTTCCTAAAAACAAGCCCTCAGCTGGGATGTTAGAAGGTGCAAACGACCGCCTTGCACCTAACCATGCAATACCAGGGGTTGTAACATTTTTATTTGGGAAATGAAAAATAGTTGCCATTTCCTCAATATTAAGGACAGAGGCGTTACCACATAATTTATACTCAAGAATAGGTATATACAATGAATAAAAGCTTACTCTCCTATATATAAAATCCTTAATGAATTGATTGATATGATATTTTCTGGATTTAAATTTATTATAGGAAACATCTGTAAACTGCTCAAAAGCTGTTTCAACAGACCTAGTATGGGAATCTGCTGAAACCAGATTATCTGATATAGCTACAATTCTAATAACTACATCAAATGCGGACTTGTTAGTCTTTTTATCAATACCCTGTAAAAAATTATCATCAATTTTAGTCGGTTTATCAGAAGCATTTTTGCGTTTAACACTGTGTATGAATGCCTTGCCAGCGCGTCTCCAAGCAAACCCGGCAGGTCGCAAAATATATTGAATTGCCACCACATCCTCACTGCCAAGCTTACTCAATGAAGAGGTAATGACATTGAGTGTATCTGTTTTCATATCTGCATACGTTTTAATCGGGTAGTATTCCGGACCTGCAAGTTTTAATTCCATAATTGAAGTATGCGACCCTCTATCCCAAATTTGTTGAGGATCAATAATATCAATTTCGGCGGTTGGGTATGCAGCATTTATTTGTTTTTCAACATGCAATGCTAATTCATCAGGTACAACAGCATAGAATGCTATACCTTCCTTTTTTGAAATAATTTCAAAAGAAAGGGTATAGGCATGTTTGGTAAAAGAAGAAAAGAGTGATCTTTTAAAGCCCATAAAACCTGCAAACATTTGTTCCGCCTCTGCAATTTCAATTTCGTTTTGCTGGGGAACTTTAATTTGCATAAAGGTAAGCTTATGCATACTTTCATACTCATTTTTCTTTTGTCTAGATCTTAAAAAGGCAACAACTATACCTATAACGAGTACTACTAGAAAAAGTGAATAAATAAATAGCCAAAATATGGTATATAAAACTTCGTTAATTGCCATGACTAGCCTTTATACTTGTTATAAAGTCGTGTTCAGTATCAGCTGCAAATTTTGTTGGACCATCAGATGAAGGCAAGATAGCTCTGATGGGTTTTGGGACTGGTATGGCTGGTTTACGTCTTAAATCAACAACATGACTAAGTACTGATGAAGTGTCTTGGACAGGGTCATCAGGTTGGACTGAAACAGGACCGGTTGCAGGACTTTCTTGCTTTCTTAGAACCTCAAAGACGGGAGGAGCTTCTACGGTATTGCTATCAGACTCAGTACTCATCTCCTGTGAAAAAATCCCTTTTTCTGAACTAATGGGTACAGATACTACAGGATCTTGCTGATTTTGCGTATCATCATTTAGATTAGGATCAACCATAAGGATATTGTAGTATACCAAAAAGAAGAAAAAAACTACTTACGGGTTCCTTTAAAAAAGCGCTTCTTATTGCCGTTAGCTTGAGAGTCTGTTTCTTGGGGATTTTCACTCTCTGGAACAATAAGTTGTTGCACCTTTTCCGACATATCTTCTACCACTTGTTCAACACGGGATACTTGATCTATAAAGGGTTTAAGCTTTTGCTCAACCTGTGTAAGTACAGGTTCGACTCTTTCTTCAACATTTACTTTTAACACATCAAATGCTTTGTTACCTTTATCTTTATACTTCTTTGCTGTATCAGAAAGTTTCTTTCGATTATCTTCAGGGGAAGTGGGACTAAGAAAGAGTGCAGCAACTGCACCAACTAAAGCACCTACTACGGCACCTGCAACAAACCCAGTTGTATTATCATTTTTTTTCTCACACATCACTGTCATCCTCCAATTTTTCAGGCGCATGAATAAGTGATCTAATCGAACGTACAGCGTTAAAACTTCCTGTGACTACATTTGCAAAACTTGCAATGGAAGAAATGGGAGAAGTAAGTGCATTGGCCATACTGCTCGCAGCATGGGTGACGCTAGTGACACCATCTAAAACCTCGTTAGTTTTTTTAATAGTGGTTCTGAAGTCTTTTAATACAAAAACAACATAAATACCAACTATAAGTACGTTGATAGTAAGAAGAGCGAGTATTATGACTAAAACAAGTTGAATATCCATTAATAATTTCTTTAGTGGCACCGAGCAAGATTAATTGTTCGGGGCAGAACTAACAATCAATTTCTAAGTAAAGTATCCCATTTCTACCCTACATAGTCAACGGTTAGGAGAGGGTGGCGTAGATTGAGAGGACTCCTGTTCATTGGTAATTAGAGGTGTCTCTTGATCGGGTTTATAGTTTACTGTTATTTTCTTGGTAGTGACACTACCTAATCTGTTTTTAACACTGAAGGTTAGAACATTTACACCTTTTGTAAGCTGAATTACCGTTGAAAAGTTCCCTCTTTCATCCAGCGGTATACTTTGATTATTAAGATAGATTTCTGACTCTGCTTCAGTATTACCTGCTACATCAACAAAGTTTGTTTTAACTCGTTGTCCATCTTTAGGAGAAGCGACAATAAGAATAGGATCGCCAGAATATTTATTATATTGATATAAAATATATGAGAAAAAACCAGTAACTAATATAGCTGCAACTAATACCGAAATACTCTTATACCCAAGAGATAGTCTTAACAAATTTGGGAAAATACTTTGTTTTAAATATGTTAACTTCTTCCCTCGTAGACCACGTTCATATTCACCTTCATATTCGCGCCTCCAAAAAGCTAGTAACTCATCTATGTCTAGTTCAAGGAATTGAGCATATATCTTAAGAAACCCCTTCGCATGTACTTTACCGTTAAAAGCAGCGTAATCTCCGCTTTCTAACGCTTTTATATATACTGGGTTTATTTTAGTAAACTTGTAGACTTCGTCTAAAGTCCATTTTTTTCTTTTACGTTCAGAAGAAAGAATTTGACTTACTGTTTTCATGATCTAATGTTGGGGCAGTGGGAAAGGTGTGCTCCTCTTCTATATCATCTACACTTGGAATAGGAGTACCACCAATTAGTATTTCTCTAGGCTTACTACCACGTGCAGGACCAATTATACCTGCATCTTCAAGTTCATCAAGTATCCGAGCAGCACGAGAATAGCCAATTGATAATCTACGTTGAAGAAAAGTAGCTGAGGCACGTCCTGTACTCTGCACTAAATCTGAGGCTTCATCAAACAAATCATCTTTATCACTAGACGAAGTTCCTCCCATACCCGTGTTAGAAGGAGCTTTATCAAATATACTCTCTTCGTACGAGGTACCAAAACCAGAATTTTTAAGATAATTAACCAGTCTGCTAATCTCTTCTTCCCAAATCATAACTCCTTGAATTCTGGTAGGCTTTGCTGCATCAGGAGGTACAAATAACATATCGCCTTTACCCATCAACTTTTCCGCGCCAGGTTGATCAATAACCACGCGTGAATCAGTATTACTAGTGACGTTAAAGGCAATTCTACAAGGTATGTTAGCTTTAATAAGGCCAGTTACGATATTAGTTGAAGGACGCTGTGTAGTAAGTACCAGATGAATCCCCGTAGCTCTAGCAAGTTGACCTAATCTGATAATATTTTTTTCAACTGCGGCAGGATCAGAAACCATGATCTCACCCAATTCATCAACAACTATAACAATATAAGAGAGGGCTTGAAATCCCGCCTTCTCGTTATAGCTCTCTATATTTCTTGCTCTAGCACTTTCAAATAATTTATATCTCTTTTCCATTTCCCCAACAGCCCATTTAAATACCGAGGCGGCTTTATCAACATCTGTTACAACCGGAGTTAACAAATGAGGGATATCTGCATAATGAACAAGCTCCACACGCTTCGGATCAATAAGTAAAAACTTACACTCTAATGGACTGCATTTATAGAGCAAGGAAAACATAAGTGAATGTAAAAAGACAGACTTACCAGAACCCGTGGATCCAGCGACTAATAAATGCGGCATTTTAGAAATGGAATAAATCAAAGGTGCCCCACCTACATCTTTGCCAAGTACAACGGATAGTGGTGATTTGGAGTTTTTCATTACATCCGATACAAATACTTCTTTAAAACAGACAGTAGTTCGAGTGTTATTTGGTACCTCAATCCCAATAAAATGAGTTCCGGGCATAGGAGCTTCAATTCTTACAGAACCCGTAGGAGATGCCAAAGCTAAAGCCAAATCATATTGTAGAGAGGCTATCTTGGTAATTTTAGTACCTTGTTCGGCAAATATGGCATATCTGGTAACAGTAGGGCCATAACTTGTACCTTTCATCTGTGCATTAATACCAAAAGATTTTAGCGTATTGATTATTATCTGCTCTCTTTGTTTCACATCCCCTCGATCAACAGTATCCGGCAGAGGCTCATTTAATAATTCTAACGGAGGCAACTCCCATACTTTGTTATTGTAAGGAAGAGAACTTGGATTAAAATTCACGATACTGGATGGTTCTAAAGTGGAGGCAATGCTATCCACATTTTCATTCTGTGGTTCGGACATAGTTGGGATTACCTCTATTTTTGCCTTTTTACCTTCATGAGAAGTTGCGGGAAGCATATTTAGATCTTCTTTAGGAGCAAAGGCTAAGCTTTGTTGTGTCTGTATTGCTTCCTCTAGTGGTAATACATTGGCATCTTTCAACGCCTTGGTACGTAAAGGCAGTTTTATGTGAAGCTTTTCGGCAAGAAAAGCTTTCAAACTAGCTATTTTGCTAAAAAAGCTATCCAGCGATGTATTAAATAAAATTAAAGAAAATATGAGAATAGAGCCCACTAAAATAACAAACCCACCATATACTGATACGGTGTTTCTTAGCAACTGCGATACCTCATACCCAACAAAGCCGCCACCATAGCCGTTTTCGGCCATTTCAAGAGCTGAATCAGAATAAAACAGGTGAAATAACCCTGAAAAACTAATGCACAGACCAATTAGACTTATAAGTACTTTGTTATTTGCAAACTTTGGCCTCACTGCTTCAATAAGAAACAAAGAAATGAGCATAAAGATAAATGGTAAAAAGATAGCTGCAAAACCCATAAAATGCCTAAGTGATTCATTTATTTGCCGATTGAGTGAATAGTCAGGAGCTAAAAAAGAAATTAGGGCTAAAGCTCCAGTTATAAATAAGCCGATAGCAAAGAAAGATTTGAAAATACCAGAATCGAAATTTAATTTAAGCTTCTTTTTTCTACCTCGTTTAGCGGACATTAATCACATAATA
>CAZLZI010000039.1:0-9500 GCA_964563965.1 uncultured Candidatus Saccharibacteria bacterium | reverse complement strand
AAATAAAATGCCAAAAAGAATGGATTGGAGAGCGTGGAATCTTGCCTCCATGTTTGTTTTCTCTATATAGAGAGTGATAAAGCCTGTTATAGGGGGGAGAGTATAAGTAAATATATGTTCAGTTGTATGCTCCATAGTACTATTATGAGAAAGTTATGCTCTTTTCGCAACTCATTTCTTTTGTAGTAAGAACAAATCCTCAAGTTCTTTAAGACTTGTGGCTTGGTCTGCTTTTTTATCTGTTCTAATACGAATGAGCCTAGGGAAGCGTAGTGCATAGGTTGCAGTGTGTTTAGGAGATATGGTGATCTCATCGGCTCTTAGTTCTACTACTATGTGTGGTTTGACCCAAACATCAGGGTAGAGGTCTTTATCTACCAGATAGTCCTTAGGTGCTTCAGCAGACTTATGTTGGTCACAAAGTTTTTTTATGTTCTCAAGATCACTTTCTTTCATGCCAGTACCTACCTTTGTTACTGTTTTAAAACTTAAAGTTTCTTCATCGTAAATACCTGCTAGAAACGCACCCATGCCAAATTGTGTTCTTACACCTTTGCCAGTGTAGTAACCCATGACAACACAATCAACAGAATCTGCAGCACCTTGGCTATAGCCTTCTTCATCAATGCGTTTAAGTTTAACCCATGTAAAGGATCTGGCCCCTGCTTCATAACCTTTATCAGGGTTTTTAATAACAAGTCCTTCAAGTCCTTTAGTTTTAGCCTCCTCAAATACTGTTCGTACGACTTTTGCTTCATGTGTTGCTACATGTGGAGAGATTTCAACCGTATCACCTTCAAGCAA
This sequence comes from uncultured Candidatus Saccharibacteria bacterium, assembly GCA_964563965.1. Classification (GTDB taxonomy): domain Bacteria; phylum Patescibacteriota; class WWE3; order UBA101185; family UBA10185; genus CAZCAQ01. The sequence continues at coordinate 8,696 of CAZLZI010000039.1, read as the reverse complement.
GATGTCTTGTAGCATTTGCTTTCTTTCCTTAAGGGGTAAATCAATAAGAGATTTACCATCAAGGTATAGCATATCAAACACAAAATACTTAAGTGGGATGTCATTTAAAGAATCTGAAACACCATGTTTTCGTTTGCGTTTAATTGTTGTTTGAAAGTCGAGGAATTTACCCGTGGTTTTATCAAAGCCAATTGCTTCTCCGTCGAGGATTACAGACGTGGCTTGTAGTTGCTTTTTTACACCTTCTATAACATCAGGAAATTGATTAGTTGAGTCATCCAAATTTCTTGTATAGGAGCCTACAAAAAACTTCGACTCATCATCAAAAAGAGATACTGTGTCACTCTTGGCGGGTTTAGTTTTATCCATATGAATTTGGACTCTAGTTCCATCAAGTTTATATTCAATCCAAAGTTCATTAGCTGTCATTTTTTCAATAACCTCATCAGGGGAGGCAACACGTTGTGGTTTCTGCGAAAGTATAGGTACCCCAGTTACAATAGTTATTGACTTAAGTCCTGACAATCCGTGTTCTTTGATTTGTTTTGCAATAAGTCCAATGTCAGGGTGAATGTTGTAAATCTTTTCTATTTCAGTACTGTGTGCTTTGGATCCACTTAAGACATATGATAGTGCATCCACCAATGTGGTTGCTGTAAAACCAAGTCGTGTTGTGCCTAATATAATTCTAACTACATATTTTAAAGACTCATGGTCAAGCTCTTTAAAAAGAGCTACTAGTTTACTGATTTTCTTCTCTTGCGAACCACTTCCCTCAAGGTTGGCGATCTCAACTAGAAGCGCGTGTGTTTCTGGAATTGTTAAGCTAGATTCAGTCTTAGTTGAGAGCGTATTTGCAGTATCGCCGAGATCTCCAAGCCTTCTATATAGTGAATTCAAATCAGCATTAGAAGTATCAAACTCTTCTAAAGCTCTAAGCATCATTTTGTCTGCAACATTAAAGGTTAGGTTGTTAAAAGGTGCATACACTTGGCCAAGAGCAAGATTAATAGCATTTTCTGTCTCGTCACTGTTGACTGCTTTTATTAGTTGGGCAAGTATTTCCGTGATCTCCAGTCTTTTAGTCGTTTGGTCAAGTCTGGTCAGAAAGGTTGCAAATTCACGAATCTTCATAAGTTTATTATACCGTATCTCTTCGTCCTAACTGATGTTTTCTTATTTGACTTGGGTCTGTGAAATTTGCAGGAGCTATCTCTGCTTCAAGATAGATTGGTGTAGGACTGCTAGAATCTCTAAATGTAGTTATTGTTACGTCTGTATTAACACCTAAGCCATCTGTGTGCTTAAATGATATTCTATTTATTTCACCTTGAGGTCTGACTTCTTTGTGAAGTACAGCTTGAAGTTCATTTTTATCAGATGTAAGTATTGTTCTGATAGCATACCCGATTTTTGAAGGGATAGAGTCTAGATCGTATTGGGTAGAGTCGCTTCCTGGTAATAACAGCAGTCCTTTGTTTAATGCTCCTAGAGCAAAACCAAGTTCTCTTCTTATGTGTCTCTTGTTATATATTGTTTTTTCTTCTGAAGATAGGCGTTCATTCATTGGCTTGTTTTAATACATAACAACTACTTTTAGTGCTACCTGTTTTAATAATAAGGTCTTTGGTAATTAATATTTTTAAGTCTCTTAGTACAGAATCCTCTGATATATCAGTAAATAGCTTGGCAAAATCTTTATTACGTAGAATGCCATAATCTTCTATATATTCTAAGATCCTTTGTTGTCGTGGTGTCAGTTTTACAAGCCCTGATGTTTTTGCTTGTCTTGTATCTTTGGCAAGTAGCATAACCTCGTCCTTGAGATTATAAACCAAACTTGCCATACCTTCAGTTACAAATTCTAGCCAGTGTGTTAAATCCTCATCATTTCCAATATAGTCCTCAAGCGTATTTTTCTGATAATGATAGGAAAAGAAATCAACAAAACTTATGTAGGACTTACATGTATAGCCTTTTACAGTGAGAAGTTCGTCAAATAAAATAAGCAGTACACATGCATTAAACCGCTTGAAGGGTTTAATCTGAATGAGGCGTCCTAGTAAGATACTACAAGCAATAAGCGGGTGGGTATCTCTGGCATCTTTTGAGTAAAACCAATCCAGTACATCATATAGTTTTGCAAGTATTTCTTCGTATGGGACATACTTAGTTTCAGGTGTATCTCTTAGATTACCTGCCTCAAATATTATCTTTTCAGCAAGACTTTTATGGAGAAGCTTTAGGCTCTCAGACTCGAGTTCTTTGTCATCTAGAAGATACTTAGCTAGTTCCATTGCTTTTATAACATTCTCGACTTCAACATGTGATTTATCTAACAGATTTTCAATTCTTTTTTTTATGAATTCTTCAGGGAAGAGATAGCCTTCAAGTTTTAACAGCGCTGTTATTTTCTCTATTTTAGCTTTTTTGCTAAGTTGTAATTCAAGGTTTTCAAGAAGAGTGGTAGTGTCAATTATTGCCTTTGAGTATTCAATAGCTGATATGTTTCGAAGGGTTTTGGCAGATATTAAATATTCAGGTATATACACATAAGAATTATCGCATATTTACCGCAAAACACATCTCTATAATTGAAGTATCTTCTCAAAATGCGCTTTGATGTCAGGTAGCTCTTCAGAAGAAGTAACAATAGTTTGTTGTAGTCCCATAATAGATAAGATGTTAGTTCTATGAACAAGATCAAGCTCTGAAAATATATCATCCAGCAACAAAATGGGCCTTGCACCAATAGAGCTTTGGATGAAGTCAATTTCACAGAATTTAAGTGCTAATAGCACAGCTCTTTGTTGTCCACGTGATGAAAATCTTGCAACTGAATAGTTGTTTAAATAGACATTAAAATCATCTCTATGAGGTCCATATAAGGTTTTTCCTGCATAGATCTCTTTCTGTCTTGAATGCTTAAGCAGGTCTTTATCTATCAGACTTTGTACTAGTTCAATGCTGATTGTGCTATTTTTACCATTTATAAGCATTTCATATTTTTTTATTTCGTTTGCAAGATAGTTAAACAGGGTAGCTCTTTTAGTTTGTATAACGGCTGCTTCGCCACATAAATTTTCTTCCCATAATTCAATAAGATTATGTCCTTTGCCTGTTTCGCGTATCATCTCCAGTAGTTTATTACGGCCTTTAAGTGCTTTTTGGTATTTAACGTGTGCTTGTTTATAGTCACTATCAATTTGATAGAGAATTGAATCAATGTACTTACGTCTAATAGCAGGTGAGCCTGTGAGCATAGTTATCTCATCGGGTGAGAATAAAACACTATTCATTGTTCCTGCAAACTTATGGAGTGCTTTTGCCACACCGTTTACTTTCACGGTTTTAGTGGAAGCATTCTCAAAAAGTGTGCTTTTTTTGATAATAAGCTCGAGCTTGTTACTGTCTTCTTGTGATTCAATGTCTGCATCAAGCCTACAAAAGTCTTTATCATGCATAATCATTTCTGCGTCATACTCTGATTTTACAGATTTAGTTGTAGCTAAAAGATGAATTGCCTCAAGAATGTTTGTTTTTCCGCTGCCGTTTGCTCCCTGAATGAGTATAGTGTTTTGAGGAAAAGCCAACTCACGTTTTTCGTGATTTCGGAAGTTTGAAAGTTTAAGCGAGTTTATTCTCATGTTTGACAAATAGTACAAAAATAGCTGGTTCTGGTGTTGATAGTAATTACTGTGGTTTTGGTGTTACACATACTGCATTTCTCTTGACGGTAAATCTTAAAATGGTTCTGTTGCATACCTGGTTTACCGAAAGCATCCATATAGTCACTAATGGTGAGCCCTCGGTTTTTAATTCCTTCTTTTAACATCGTTCTACACGCTTCAAGCAGCCTACTAGCTTCATCTTTGGTTATTGTATTTGTAGGTCTTAATGGGTGGATCTTTGCTAGCCATAAAGCATCTGTAACATATACATTTCCCATTCCTGCTATCTTTTCCTGATCCATAAGCACATTTTTGATGTTTGTTTTTTTAGACCTTATGATTGCACGAAAGTTATCAAGAGAAAGACTCTCAGATAAGGGATTAGGACCAAGCTTGTTAATAATCTTTTGGGCATTGCTCTTGGTTAATACCATGACTTTGCCAAACATGCGGACATCAATAAAGCGCAGCTCCACTTTAGTTGCATTTTTGCTAAGCGTAAATACTGCTCTAATATGGTTATCACGTCTAAACCCAGGACTCCTTATTAGTAACTTACCTGTCATTGCGAGGTGAATAACAATAGTTGTATCACCTAGATCTATGAAAATATATTTACCGTGTTGTTGGATGGTATTTATCGTTTTGCCATACAAGTTATGCTCTAGGTCTTCAAGATCCGCATCACACTTTATCTTATAGTTATCAATAGTTGCGATGTTAGTAATTAATAGTCCTTCTAGGTGTTTTTTTAGATCAGCAACAATTGTGTAAACTTCGGGAAACTCCGGCATGTTATTGTTGTACTTGGTTTTGCAAACTAGGTCAATCTTAATACTACTTGACTGCATGAAGTAGCAGGGTTTATAACGTATTGGCTATGTTTAATGAATATGATGCAACTGTTAGTTTTGATGGTAAGAAGCCTTGTTGCGAAGAGCCGCATCCTTCAGATGGTGTCCCGCCAGTTAGGGATGGGCAGAAAGGTGGTTCTGGTAGGCAAGATACAGGGCACGCAGAAAGATCTAGAGAGAATGATAAACGAGGTAGAAATGGGCATGATGGGCATCGAGAACATCCACAAAGGCCTGTTGAACAACAGTAATTAAGAGGGGTGTGTTTCTATAAAATCTTTGAACAGTACATAGTCAGGTTTTAATGCACAGCCCGAGAAGCTAGAACCACTGACTCTACATAGCGGATGACACTAACACTACTATAGTAGAAGACTGGTACAATATTACAGCGCATGAAGTAAATCCATTTACATTATTCTGTCCACCAAATGCAACATATTTTGTACTAGTCGATTTGTTGAAAATCATTATAGAAAAGACCTTAAACACTTGATTGAAAGATTTCCAGCAGCCATCCTTATTACTTTGCCTTCGCCTTCCACAAGATATGCCCAAATGACAAAGGAAGAAAAGATTAGTAAGTATGCGGAGGTATTTTCTACCATAAATCTAGTGTAAAAATTAAAGCAATTTGTAAGGTTTCCCTTTATTATTTTGTGTTCAAACCATTTTTCTTGAAAATCAATGTTTTCTATCTACAGTAACTTTTACGACTTTATTTAAATAGGATTTAGCTAGTTTTAATGTTCGGGTATATCTGAATTGGACTTCACAGTAGCTAAGATTTGAGTTTATTGGCTAGCCGTAGCTTTGGAGGTTAGAAAAATGTTATATACATGCACAAGATAACGAGCTTTTGATAGATCTTTACATAAGGTTTGATGTTGTAACCACGAGCTCTCCCTACATATTATGGAAATTGTAAGTAGAATTGACATATAACATAAAGACAGTATAATTAAAAAATGGTTATAAATAGAGACCTTAAAACAACTGTTGCTAGACTTTCTACAAAATTTCCTGTTGTGTCCATAACAGGTCCAAGACAGTCTGGTAAGACGACTTTGATAAAAGATTTATATAAAGATTATAAGTATTTTAATCTGGAGAATTTGGAGTTTTTAACCTTGGTTGAAAATGATCCGGCAGGTTTTATTAAGTCTAACACCAAAGTAATAATAGATGAGGTACAAAAGATGCCTAAATTACTGTCCTATATTCAAGTAAACGTGGATGAACGAAAGTTGATGGGGGATTACATTCTTAGTGGATCTCAAAATCTGTTACTTTCCCAAAGTGTTAGTCAATCATTGGCAGGTCGTTCGGCATACGTTACATTGCTACCTTTTTCCTATCAAGAGTTACAAGCTAGTGGATTACAAAAAATATCAGTCTATAACCAAATATTAACTGGATTTTATCCAGCCATTTACGATAGAGATATAAACCCCAATGATTATTTTAACGAATACCTAGTTACTTATGTTGAAAGGGATGTAAGACAGTTAATCAATATTATCAATCTAGCTCAATTTAGAAAATTTCTAGGGTTACTTGCAGGTAGAATTGGGCAACTATTAAATTTAACCTCTTTGGCTAATGACGTTGGGGTATCACACAATACCATTGAAGGTTGGATATCCGTACTTGAGGCAAGCTACATAGTGTATCGACTGCCCCCTTATTTCGGAAATTTTGGAAAAAGACTGATCAAGTCCCCAAAAGTATACTTTTACGACACAGGTCTAGCGTGTAGATTGCTTAATATTTCTTCGGAGGAGGAACTTAACAATCACTCATCTTTAGGCAACTTGTTTGAAAATCTAATTATAGGTGAAATTCAAAAATATATTATTAATTTTTCTAAATCAGCGGCCTTGTATTTTTATAGGGATAGTAATGGAAATGAAGTTGATTTGGTTGTGGATACTGGTATTTATAAGATTCCTGTTGAAATTAAATCATCGGGAACCTTCTCCAATGACTTCCTTAAGGGTATTAATAATTTTAATTCTTTAGGTGAACGGGTTCTAGTCAAGGATTCATTTGTAGTTTATACAGGAACTGAAGCACCCGTTTTTGGCAAAAATAAACTTATAACATGGAATAAGTTGAAGCCCCTCTTTGAATGTATAAACTAATTTAATAATTCAAAACTTCCAATTTTGTAATTGCCTTTAAACTGCCCGTGTTACCTGTCAGATGTAGTTTTCCATCACTAACGGGCGAGCGTAGCGAGGAATTACAGCAAACCCACTACTTAAGCTGGTAGTTGTTGATGCCCTCTTACAAAGAGTAATAGTCGTTATTCTCGGGGTTCTAATATAGCTCTACATTGCAGAGGATGTTAGAGGGTATTTAGTGATATAGTTCAAGATCCTCTACTTGCTCAAAGTGTTTCGTATTTAATGTTACAAGAGGCATACCACTTTGTAATGCTGTGGTGGCAATAATTGCATCAATTAAATCCATCTTACATCTCGCTTTTAACTGTCCTGCACTCTTTGATATTGTTTCAGTGAGAGGTTTTATTCTTAATCCTCCAAATAGTGTTTCAAGTTCTGCTCTTGCATTGTCTAGTTCCCACACACTTTTCCCTGCATATAGTTCTGTATGTGTTATTACTGAAATATACAGTTCGCTGTTTTCACGGGAAAGTATGTATAGTACAGTATCAGTTTTCTCTTTTTGTCTGAGAAAATCAATTATCACAGATGTATCTAGGAGTAGTTTATTGTTCATTAGTTTCTAATCTTCTGTCAATCTCTACTCTATTTTGCACTAGTTCAGTACTAGCAAACCAATCTCCCTTGATAGCCAAAAGTTTATTAGAATAATCACCTTGTTGAGTAATTTCATTATCTACTGGTTCAGCAACAATCTTGTTCTGCTCCACACTTAATTTAAGCCAAAACTCATCCCCAAGGCCCAGAAGATCCCTAAACTCTTTAGGGACAGTAATCTGCCCTTTACTAAATGATTTTATGTATCTTTGAGGTTTTGCCTTGTTCATACTGAAATTCAATATATACTGAACGCATTTTATTGTCAATCTGTTAATAACAGCACCTTTGGTTTGCACAGTGCTGGAATTAGACTCTTGATGAATCATATTCCTACAGTTGTTAAGCCACTTGTAAAAGCCATAGAAATTCTGAAAAAAGGGTAGTAACAGAAGGGATATAGCGACAGGGAAAGATCTCCGGAACATGTACTAGAGGTGATTAGGTGTGTTTTCTATATAATCTTTGATTTCTTGTTTGAATCTTTCTTTATCAAACTTCTGAACTCTTTTTTTTATCTCACTTGAGTTAAAAAAGCCACTTTTACATTTGTCATCAAAATCTTTAAGTGTATGGATAAATTCCTCTAAGTTTAGTTTTGAAAAAAACATGCCATTTACACCTTCTTCAATAAATTCCAAAGGACCTCCAGAGCCATGTGCAAGTACTGGTATACCGTGTGACATCGCCTCGATTGCTGATATGCCAAAATCCTCGTTTTCTACAGGGAACATAAATCCTAAGCTACCAGCAAGAACCTCATGTTTTTCTTTGTCTGTGAGTCTGCCTGTGAATGTAATAGTATGCCCTGCGATCTTTTTTAGTTTCTTTTCTTCTGGTCCTGCTCCAATAATAGTTAAGGGTAATTCTAAGAGATTGAACGCTTGTATTAAGAAATCAAAGTTTTTATATGCTACAAGCCTTCCCAAAGCAGTATAGTATGGGGTTTTCATGTTATCTCTCTTTGCACTTGAATATGAGAACGCTACTTCAACAGGCGGATATATCACCTGAGCATCTCTTTTATAGAACTTTTTAATTCTCTTCTGTACTTCTATGGAGTTTGCAATTAGATAGTTTGGTCTTTGTGCGGCTCCAAAATCCCAAATTCGAAGGAAATGATCTACAACACTCACAAATGGTTTTAAATACCATTTATTTCTTTTTGTAGTCTCTACTGAGTATTTATATAAGAATCTTGGGGGAGTGTGTATGTAGGCTATATGAAGTTGATTAGGAGATGTTATAACGCCTTTGGGCCATGCCGTTCCGTCAGAGATAATAAGGTCATAAGATCTTAAATCAAATGATTCAAAGATAACGGGCATCAAAAATGTAAGTAATTTGGACAGTTTTAGGAATAGCTTATTTCTAGGTGCAATAAT
>CAZLZI010000038.1:2855-10299 GCA_964563965.1 uncultured Candidatus Saccharibacteria bacterium | reverse complement strand
ATAATATTACCTTAAATGGAAACTGGACAAACAGCAGTGGAACATTTACTCCAAGAACAGGGACAGTAGCAATTGGGGGAAGTGGCACCTCTACGATTTCAGGAACAACAACCTTCTATAAATTTACATCCACAGCCACAGCCAAGACTATTAAATTTCAAAAACATACAGCAAATACACCCTACTTTGTCTTTGAAGATGAATTTTTAATTACAGGAGGAAGTGGAGCTAATATGATCAATGTAGAATCCGACACCAATGGCAGCCAGTGGCTTGCCAGATTTGACACATATATGAGTGGCTCAACCTATACAAATATTAAAGACTCAGGCTGCTATACGGGAACTCAAGATATTCTTTTTGATAGTACAAGTGTGAATGTTTCAGGTAATGACACCTCGTGTTGGCTATTTGGGGGGCTGTCAACAGATATTGTTGATAGTGGAGGAACCCCAGTTGCAAGCCCAAGCGTACCATTAACAGCTAAAGCATTTCAGTTTAACTATCAATCCAGTACAGGAACACTAGGAGTATCAACCGAGAAAATAAGGGTAACAAACCCAACAGGCTCTCAACAATGGGCAGTCTCAATTGCAGCAACAGCGGGACCAACTGCTTTCTGGGATGGAACGAGTAGTGATTATGATTTCAATGATGGCACAGCTCAAGCAGGAGATGGAGCAGATTCTGATAGTCTAGGGGGCCAGTTAAGTATTAATCCAAGTGTTGGTACTAGTACTCCACAAGGTGGCTGCACTAATACTGGCATAACGTTTGGTTCCTCAAGCGCCTTCAATGAAGTGAGTCCAGTTAATTCCATTACTCTGGTAACAGCGGGACCATCTGCCGATACCAACTGTTATTGGGACATAACCGGTATTGGTGTCACACAGACCATCCCTGCCGAACAATTGCCTTCAACATATTCTGTAGACTTAACACTTACTATCCTGTAATACTTTAAGAACTGATGTTTAAAAAACTACTCTATCTAGTTATTTTTGGACTTGTCACATCTACAAATAGTACCTACGGAAAAGAAATTAACTTTGCTCAAACCATCCTTCCGCTTGATACAGCTGAATATACTAGATTGCTCAAGCTCTATACCCATGCGAAAGTGGTACACAGTCAAAACCATGAATTGACCCTCTCAAAACAGGTCTTGCATAAAACACATACAGTCTTTGGTAGATACAGATTAACAAGAGTGTCTTTGGAAAAGTCAGACTACTTAGTAACATCTACACTAACAACGCAGAAACTAGATAAATATCAAAGATTTATCAAACCCGGTTAACAGGCACTGAAGTAGATCCGCTAGTCAAGAAAACTCATAAACACAATGCCAATTACAAAAACCCCAAAACTAATCCAAGACTTAAGATGGTGTGTTTCAGATCTAATTTCAGGCAATAGATCAGATGTTGAGATGTATATAAAACCTCCGGCAGCAAATGCCATAATAAATGGCGTTATATTTGCAATGCTCTCTACTAAAAAATAGCCTACACACGCACCAACGACAGACATTAATGAGACACATAAATTTGCAATAAGAGCTTTTTTAACACTATAACCAGAATGAAGCAGTACACCAAAGTCGCCAATTTCTTGTGGGATTTCATGCAAAGCTACAGCTATTGAGGTTAGCACACCAAGGCGTATATCAGTTGCAAAGCTTGCAGCAATAATAATGCCATCTAAAAAGTTATGCACTAGATCACCAAGTAAATTCATATGCCCAAGCGTATGTTTCTCATCTATCAATTCATGATGATGGTGCCACCTTAATACTTTCTCAATCAAAAAAAAGAGAATAAAAGAACCAATTACCATATTGGAAACATCTTTATAAGGTAGGTTGGTAAGAGCCTCAGGCATTAGATGCAGAAAGGCTCCTCCCATTAAAGTTCCAGCGGATAAAGAAACAAAGTAAATCAAAATAGCTTGTAATCTTTGTCTGCTAAAAACAAGTGTTATTGCTCCAGTAAGGGAGAACAAACTAATCACAGCTGTAGCAAAAAGAGTTAAAAGTAATGGGTATATATCAGTCATTAACAATCAATTTTACACTTCATGTCAACTATTGTCTAAACCTAAAGGTTTTGAGTAAAAAAGTCTACAGTTCGTTGCATTGCTGTTTCAAAATAGGGGGAATTAATGTTATGTCCTCCTCCTGCATATTCAAAATAGTCATAAGTTAGATCCTTAGTGGCAAGTATGTCTACAAGCTCACGTGAATAAGCTATATTAACAACGTCATCATCTTTAGCATGGTGGATTTGAAGAGGAGCTTTTAAGTACCCAATATTACCAGTAAGCGAGATTGACTTCCAAAAAGTATCATTGAAATTAAGTTTTTCAGGCTCTTCGCGCAAGAGTCTTACTTGCTCTGATACCTCGCGATTTTTATCATAAACTACAGGACGCCTAGTTGTTGGTGTGCGCGGTACATAACTTGAATCACTAATGCGATACTTGGCAAAGTCTTCATAAGAATAAACAGCACCAGCCCAGATAACACCTGCTTTAAACTCACTGGTAACTAACATAGCGCGCAGAGATGCATTACCAGCCATGCTATGCCCCCAGACACCGATACGGTTAGGATTTACACTTGTGTGTTTCTGGAGTGCTTTTAACGCACTAATAGCATCAATCGTATAAGCACTTGAGAAGTAAGCACCTGTAGGCTGTCCTTGAGACGTACCATGTCCTCGCAAATCTATCTTATAGACAACAAAGCCATTACGCGCAAGATAATCTACATATGCAGTGTATTTCTCAGTAGTTACATAGGTTGAGGGTGGTAAGTACCCGTGAATGAATACAATTGCAGGAAAGCCACCTTCAGGCATGGGAGTAGTTGGGACTGTGAGTAACCCATTTATTGTATACTCTTCGCTTGTATAACTGGCAATATACCGTTCATAATTTGAACCATTGCTTAGTTTTGAAATGGTGTTTGGAGCAGGGGAGTCAAACTTTTGACTGCGAAGATAGTCAATACTTATGGGAGAGACATATTCATATGTCTTGGCCTTCTGTGTTCTACTACCCAATGTTTGGGTTTGCATGGGTTGAGGCATGTCCACTTCAGGAGGTAATTTAACTCTGGCAAATAAAACAAACAGAGCTGTAAAAACAAGAAACATTAATACTGGAACTATTAAGGATACAATATTCCGTTTAAATGGTGTGTAGAATTTGAGAGTAAGTGCATTTGCAACTACGGAGATAGAACTTAGTGCCATCGCAAGACCTGCAATCTCAGGTTTTAAGAGAAAACCAAACGAGTAAAACACCCTTGCAGCTATCGGTATACCAATTAGATTATAAACTAAGGCAAAAAACATATTTTGTCTGATTTTACTTACTACCTGCTTTGATAAATCAAGCGCAACAGCTACATCAGTAAGTTTGCCACTCATTAATACAATATCACCTGTTTCAAGTGAAACATCAGAACCACTGCCCATCACAATCGACATATCAGCAGTTGCAAGAGCGGGGGCATCATTTACCCCATCTCCAACCATGGCAACACACTTGCCTTCAGACTTTAACTTGGCTATGACCTCTGCTTTTTGAGTAGGTAATACCCGAGCAATTACATTGGCTATGCCGACCTGAGCAGCAATTGACTTAGCAGTCCCTTCATTATCACCAGTGAGCATATATAGCTCAAGTCCTTGTTCTTTAAGTCTGTCTAGTGCAGTCTTTGCATCAGCCTTTACAGTATCCGAAACTCCAATGATACCTAAAACTTGCTTGGAATCAGCTAAGTACACGATACTTTTTCCAGCACTTTCAAGCCTATCTTTTGTCATTAACAGGTTAGTATCAGACAAGGTTAACTTCTCAAGAAGCTTATCATTCCCCAATTCGTATTTTGCATTGTTAATCTCCCCCATAACGCCAAGGCCTGAAATAGAGTTGAAATTAGCAACAGGATAAAGACTTGTTACCTCTGTACTAAAACTACTATAAATTGCTTGCGCAATGGGATGTTCAGAATGCTTCTCCAAAGAGGCAGCTATGCGCTTTACTTCATAGTCATCAATACCAAAAGAGAAAATATCTGTAACACTGGGTGCTCCGTTTGTTAAAGTTCCTGTTTTATCAAAGGCAATAGTAGTTACTTTTCTAGCTACCTCCAGTGCACTTGCATTCTTAATTAAGATGCCAAGAGAAGCCCCTTTACCAGTGCCAACCATCAAAGAAGTTGGGGTAGCCAAACCTAATGCGCAGGGACAAGCAATTACAATAACTGCAATCATAGTCATCAGTGCAAAGGATAAAGACGCAGAGAAAACAAAGTACCAGAGAACAAAAGTTCCAAGCGCAATAAGTAACACAAGCGGAACAAAATATCTGGCTATTGAATCAGATAACTCTTGAATGGGAGCTTTACTATTTTGTGCATCTTCCACAGTTTGAACAATCCGTGCCAGTAAGGTATTACTCCCGACATGTTTAGCCAAAAATTCAAAACTCCCGCTTTTATTAAGTGAACCACTATAGACAAAGTCTTTCTCTTTCTTTGCTACTGGCATGGCTTCCCCAGTTATGGACGACTCATCAAGCGTTGACTGACCATGAACTATCTCCCCATCTACAGGCACTTGCTCCCCAGGCTTAACTAAAATTACATCACCAATCTGTACTTCAGCTAAGCTGACATCTAGAACTTTACCCTGCAACACCACGTGTGCTGTCTTTGGAAATCGGTCAAGTAACTTTCTTACAGCATCCGATGTCTTGCTTTTAGCATGAAGTTCAAGATACTTCCCAAGTAAGACAAAGGTAATCAAAAGTGCAGATGTTTCAAAGTAGAGATCGTGAATTTTGCCACCGTCACCGATAAACGACTTTGACATGAGCACATAATTGCCAAAATTTACTAGACTGTAGAAGTAAGCAACGGAAGTACCAATTGCAATCAAACTATCCATGTTAAAGGTCTTAAGCTTTAGAGCTGACCACATACCTTTATAAAAAGGTTTGCCTACTATAAATTGAATGGGGGTTGCAACTAGCAATGAAATAATACCCATAAAAGGCATAAGAGATGGTGTTAGCATCGTAAAATCCATGAGCATGAAATAGAGTAAAGGTACGCATAACACTAAACTCACACCAAGTCTTCTTTTAAGCGAGGTTAGATGCTCTTGTTTGTGTTCATCGGTCGAAGTGTCCCCTTGGATGAATTCACTAGCTGTATACCCTGTTGCTTCAACTGCTCTAATAAGACTAGCTGCCGCCACATTTTCTTCAACTACTACTTGTGCTTTTTCAGAGGACAAATTCACATTAACAGAACTCACCCCAGAAACCGCTTTGAGGGATCTTTCAACTAGGATAGAGCAAGAGGCACAATGCATCCCGAAGATATTCAGGGTGACTTTTTTCGACATAGGTATAAACTAACAAATAAAGACCCTTATGGAAAGTACAAATTTGCAATTTAAGAGGTCATATAAGACAATTGTGCCATGAATACGATTAAATTAGAAAACATAAAAGTACCTACCATTAAAAATGAGCTTATCCAACAAGCAGTTGATGTGATAAATAGTAACACTGAAGTCAAAACGCTGTGGAAAGTAATCAATGTCAACGCAATTGATAGATTAGGGATGACAGATCACGGGATCGTCCACTTTCAAATAGTTGCCAATATTGGTCTTAAAATTTCAAGACTGCTAGAAAGTCATAAAATTGAGCTGTCGGTGGTCAAAGATTTTGGGCTAACGCAGAACCATGGCGAGCTGATCATTTTCTTAGGGTGCTTATTTCATGACCTTGGAATGTCTATTTCAAGACCAAATCATGAAGAATATAGTCTCTTTCTCACAAACACTTTGTTAAGAGAACTACTTGCCTTTTTGCCTGTAGATGAAAGGACAATTGTTATTTCCGAGACCTTACATGCCATTATTAGTCATAGAAAAAATGGCAGACCTGTCACTATTGAAGCAGGCATTGTCCGTGTTGCAGATGCCTTAGACATGACTGAAGGCAGGTCGCGTGTTGGCTATGAAAGTGGGAACTTTTCGATTCATACATTGTCACATGCAGCTATACGAAGTGTTGATATTCAAGAAGGCACTCAGACCCCAGTGAAAGTTGTAATCAACATGACAAACACAACTGGGATGTTTCAAATTGATGAGCTCTTAAGCGAGAAATTAAAGGGATCAAATATCGAAAAGTATTTTGAGTTAACAGCAATCGTAGAACAAGGCTCAGAAAAGAAATTGATGACTGAATTTAAAGCAACCTTTTAAGATTTTCTAAATCTGTTTAAAACAAAGTTTTCGAGTCTTTCTTTGTTCTTATAAGTATACATACCAAAGAAGACAACAAGAACCAGCGCTATGATTTTAGTTAGATTAGATTCCCAGTGAATGAGTAACTCAAGTATATAATCCATCTGTGAAAAGCCGATATATCCTAAGGTCAAAAGGAGAAGACTACGCAAGTACAACCCAATAATAGTTAGCAAGATAAACTTTTTTCTTGTCATATTAACTAGCCCTGCTAAAAAAGAGATTGGGGCTGTAGGGAATAAAGGAACCGCACGCAACATGACAAACATGAGTTCACCTTTTCTTGAACCTTCAATTAACTTACCGTATTTATCTACATCAAGCTTACCAAGGCCTAGAAACTTAAAAAATCTTTTCTGTAAAAATTCTTCACCTTTAAATGCAGCAAAATAATAGAGGTAGGTTGGTATAAACTTACCAATAACCGCAATTGCAGCAACAACAAACACATAGAGTATGCTAAAACCGTGTTCATTTACCAGCGAACCAGCTGTAGTGAGAATAATGGGCGAGGGGATTGGTGCGATAAGCTCCTCGAGAAATGAGCCTACAAGCGTATATAATTCCACAGGTAAATCACTTATATAGGACTGCGTTACTTCAATAATTTGCGATATACCTGTCATTAACATAGAATTCTATCAGAAAATGTCTACTAATACACCTCTAACAATTGCATTTGATGCGAGGTTCTTTAACGAAGCAGGTCCTGGACGATATGTTAAAAATCTCCTTAGTCACCTCGAACAGCTGGATACACTTAACACTTACTATGTGTTAGTTAAAGCAAACTCCTATGATGACTACAAACCTACTAAGCCAAATTTCATAAAAGTTAAAGCAGACTATACTTGGTATTCTTTTAAAGAACAAACTTTCTTTCTGCTAAAACTAATAACACTAAAGCCCGATATACTCTATGTGCCTCACTTTAATATACCGATCTTTTACCCTAAAGTTTTGATTACCGCCATTCCAGATATCATTATGCACACCTTTAGTACGGAAAAAGGTACGACTTTACCAAAGAGTTATTTTAAATTTAAGAAACTTGTCTATAAGCTTGTAACCAAGTGGGCAGTGTTCAGATCAAGCTATATACTTGTGCC
>CAZLZI010000038.1:0-2755 GCA_964563965.1 uncultured Candidatus Saccharibacteria bacterium | reverse complement strand
ATGAATACTTTAAGACAGCACTGCGAGTATTATGTTTTCCCATCACTCAAAGAAGGCTTTAGCTTAACGCCACTTGAATGCATGGTGTTTGACAAACCATGCGTGCTGTCAGCTATTCCTTGTCACAAGGAAATTTATGGTGATAGTGTCATATACTTTAATCCATTTGAGATTAACGACATTGCAGAGAAGATGCTAAAACTTGATGCAGATACAGATTTAAAAGTAGCATTAATTGATAAAGGTAAAGAACTGTTAAAACATTATAGTTGGCATCAAACTGCGCAACTCACGTTAGCTACTTTTAACAAGTTCTTGAAAAATAGTTAAAGTCTTACGTGCGGTAATTTCCCATGTAAAGTCTTTAGTATATACAGCCTTTTTCTCATACAATTTAGCTTTCTCCTCTTGATCGATATTAATAGCATATGACATTGAGCTCTTGAGAGATTCCACACTTAAGGGATTAGCATAAAAAGCTAAATCAGAACCAATTTCGCGAAAAGCAGGTATATCAGATACCGCACAAATAGCACCACATCTATAAGCTTCAAGGATGGGCAAGCCAAAACCCTCATCGAGTGAAAAATTAACATATAGAGAACACCCTGAATATAGCGCTGGTAAATCCTCACTTGCACTGTGCCCAATGTATTTCACTCGATTTTGTATTCCGTATTTAATAGGAGAGTTGAGTGCTTCTTCATATTTCCATCCTTGTTTCCCAGAGATAACAAATACTATATCTTTATAGGCCTCATAATGCGCAAGAATGGAAAAAGCCTCTATTGTTCGGGGAATATTCTTTCTAGGTTGAATAGTTGATACAAATAAAATGTACTTTTTTGCAATACCATATTTCTTTTTTACTTTGTCAATTTCGGCATCATCTCGTTTAAAGAAAACCTCTCCCACACCTTCATGCACAACTGCAATCTTATTTTCCGGTGCAAACTTCTTTGCTACCAGTACATTTTTAACATGCTTTGATGGCACAATAACTTTTTGAGCAGAACGACAAGCAAATTTCTCAGGCATACCTGCAAATAGTTTCCTAATACCGTTTGTTAAATATTCCAAGCCATGCAGCATAACAACATGGCAAGTTTTTGATGTGCGTATCATAGGTAAGGTGTGATACGAGGTAAAATAAATATCATACTTAGCCTTTAATAGATGAAATGCTAGGGAAACATGTGTATAGGATAGAACTTTCTTAAGATAGACTAGCTTAAAGTTTGGATTTTCAACCCCAAGATCTTTAAGCGATAAGTAATCACCGGCAGGTAGAAGCAGACTATAAGAATTTTGAGTATCTATCTTGGCAAGATGTTTAATGATGTTAATTAAATAAACATCCGGACCTGCTGCAGCTTTAAGCGATATATTTTGGCAGTTTATTGCAATTCTCATTTAGTTCTCGTATACAAAATGCTCTCGGAGCGCAAGAGCTGCATCTTCTGATGAAGCTTTATCAGAAACCCATATACCACACCCCATTTCAAGCGCGCCGAAAACTTTTATATGTGGCAGAAAACCTACATGCCAAGTATACGGGTCATACATGGAAGTGTGTATCCAGAAATTGCGATCAGGTTTATTAAACATCGTGTCGTATGCAAGTAATGCACCTTTTAACATTTTTGCGAAATCATTTATTTCTGTTTCATCGATAAACATCATATTAGGCCGTGATTTTTTAGGTGTTAATCTCATTTCATAGCTCCATCTAGATGCGTACGGTACATATAATAAGAAATGAGGTGAGTTAAAGATAATTCGTTTCTGATAGCGTAATTCTTCTTCAACCTCAAACTGCCAATAAGTCTTTTCATGTTTATTAAAAAACTGCAACGAGGCGTTTTTCTCTATTTCCATATGCCCTGGAAAACCCTTTGCAGCAACTATTTGCGAATGCGGATGATTAATCGATGCACCAGCGGCACGGCCTTTATTATTAAAGATAATGACCTCTTTGCCTTGAGAGGTATGAAACGCCAGTCGATTTAAATATGCGCGAATTATTCGGACATTCTGTTCTTGAGGTAAATCTTCGATATCTAGATTGATATCAGGTGAATGCACTACGATTTCATGGTTATCGAGTAATGGGTATTTATTTTGAAAGACACGAACATTCCAGTCATCATCGTCTTGGTAAAGAGTAGGTGGTGTAAGATGTTCATTACCTTTAGCAAATCTATCCACATCAGCAGCCACACTTGAAGAGCTAGCGATAGAACTAACAGCCCCTGTCTGATCTACTCTTTTTGACCTATTAGTTGCAAGTATTGTAGGCTCACCAGTCAAAGGATCAAAAATAAGATTATTCATATATAAATTCTAAAGGAATATACTTATACTATCAACATATGAATATAACTTACTTTGCCATCGTATTAATCTATATGGGTTTTATCATAGGACTTGGTGCTGTAACTGTGATTGATATACATGGCTTCCTTGCACGTAAATCACTATATTGGACACAAGCCACCATTCAAACACATAAAATTACCAAACTGCTTATTTGGCTTGGGACTACATTAAAATTTATTGGACTACTTTTAGTCTATTTCTTCCAACAAGTTCACCCATATTGGTTAGTAACTCTAAGTATACTCATGATCCTTATTATTAATGGCATGTATTTAAGTTTGTGTATCAGCCCAGAACTGCTCAAACATGAGAATGATGGCGTTAAAACGCTACTCCCAGCTGCAATACAAACTAAGGTACTTATAAGTTTTCTAAT
>CAZLZI010000037.1:0-10535 GCA_964563965.1 uncultured Candidatus Saccharibacteria bacterium | reverse complement strand
CTTTAAGAAACTCTACAAAAAGAGGATGAGGATGAAGAGGTCTTGATTTATACTCTGGATGGAATTGCGTACCCACGAAAAATGGATGAACACTCTTTGGTAATTCTATCGCCTCAACTAATCTATCATCTGGAGATGTTCCTGAAATAATTAACCCCGCATCTTCAAGTTGTTTTCTAAAGTCATTGTTGAGTTCGTATCTGTGCCTGTGTCTTTCTTGTACCTCTAGTTCTTTGTATGTTGTGTAAAGAATGGTGCCTTTTTTAATTTTGCATGGCCAGTTACCCAGTCTTATTGTTCCACCATAATTTTTATCTTTTAGATATTGTTCTTGATCAGGCATGATGTGAATAATTGGATACTTTGTTCTTGAGTCAGCTTCAACAGAGTTTGCATTATTTAGTTTTAACACGTTTCTTGCATATTCAATTGCTGCCATCTGCATGCCAAAACACAATCCAAGATAAGGAAGCTTTGTAGTTCGTGCAAAAGTTACTGCCTTGATCTTGCCTTCAACTCCTCGCTTACCCCAGCCTTGAGGAACAATAATGCCATCAAACTTTGTTAATTCTTTTTTAAGCGCTGTTAATTCGTTTGGTTTCTCAAATCTCTCAACATCAAACCAGTGTATTTCACAATCAGCATTCAAACTCCATGCAGCATGTTTTAACGCTTCGATTACACAAACGTATGCATCCTCAAGCGAGAAGTTACCTGAGGTGAAATACTTACCTGCAATTGCTACTTTAACTTTCTTCTTGTGATTCCCTGCTTGGTTTACCATCTTTGTCCAATGCTCAAGATTTTTTTGTTTAGGTTTCATGTCCATCTGTCCAAGTAGTTTTTCTGCAAATGCCTGATCTTGAAACATGACCGGTACTTTATAAATAGTATCAACATCAGGTGCGCCAATTATATTGTCGTAGGGGATACCTGTGTTAAATGCAATCGTCTGTCTTCTTTTTTCATCTACAGGAAAGTGACTTCTACATACAATAAAGTCTGGGTGTAAACCTAGTTTGTATAACTCATAAATTGAAGCTTGTGCCGGTTTACTTTTCATCTCACCTAAAAAAGGAGGTGTTATTAAATAAACTAAATGAATAAGATACACGCTGTGTGGAAATGCTTGTTTAAATCTTCGAATTGCTTCAAAGAAAAGTACATTTTGATATTCACCAACAGTTCCTCCCACCTCAACAAAAACAATATCAGCATTATCTTTCTGTCCTACTTCATGTATCTTTTTTATTATCTCTTGTGGAATGTGAATGTGTCCTTCAACACACTTACCATCATATTCAAGCCGTCTTTCTCTAAGCAGAACATCGTAATAGATTTGTCCCATGGTCATATAGTTATGAGCTTTAAGATCTTGGTTTAAGAATCTTTCATAATGTCCCATATCTTGATCTGTTTCTTTGCCATCACAAGTTACAAACACTTCTCCATGTTCGATAGGATTCATAGTTCCAGCATCGACATTTAAATACATATCAGCTTTTAATACAGATACAGTGTAGCCTGCATTTTTTATTAATTTTGCAAGAGAAGCAGTTGCTATACCTTTACCAAGACCTGATATAACTCCGCCGGTAACAAAAACATATTTTGTATTTTTCTTTGTTGGGATTGTTTTGGTGTTTTGAGTGGGCACGATTAATTATATTAAAGAGAAGTTAGTTTCTCAAGGAGTAATTTGAGTTTCCTCAAAGCTTTACAAACATAGTATAATAATTATTGTGTTTTGCGTCAGACAAGCACTCGATAAAAGTAGTCATTTCAGTTAGAATTAAAAAGGAGAATATATGTCTTATACCCTAATAGATTTTTATGCAGATTGGTGTGGTCCATGTCAGGTGATGAAACCTGTCTTTGCAGAGGTGGAAAAGGACTATGCAAGTAAAATAGAGTTCAAGAAAGTTGATGTGGATGCTGATTCCGCTATGGCTGCCCAATATGGGATCATGAGCATTCCTACCTTCGTCATACTAAAGGACGGGAAGGAAGTCTCACGTAAACTTGGTGCAATGCCTAAAGAAGCTTTAAAAAGCTGGCTGGATAGCTCCTTAAACAGCTAAATGCCCATTAAGATTGCTATAAACGGTTTTGGAAGAATAGGTAGATGTTCACTAAAAATAGCCTTGGAAAACCCACTTCTTGAGGTTGTAGCAATAAACGATCTATCCGGTCCTGCCGTTCTTGCACACCTTTTCAAATACGACACTTCTTACGGTATTTATCCAAAGGAAGTCTTTATCGAAATAGATGGGGCAAAAAAAGCACTTGAGTCTTGGGCTACATCAAAGGAATACTATAGCCTTGTGTCCACCAAAGATACTTATTTGATCATTGGGGACAGACGCATTAAATTTGTTTCTGAAAAAGATCCAACCAACCTTCCATGGCAAGAACTAGAAATAGATGTTGTTTTAGAATGCACAGGTCGCTTTACCAAAGACGGCAGCGCTAAAGCACATCTTGATGCTGGTGCTAAAAAAGTTGTTATCTCCTCGCCCGTAAGCGGTGAGGGCAGTGTTCCGACATTTTTGATGGGTGTAAACAGCGATGTGTATTTGGGCCAGAACTTAGTGTCGAATGCCTCATGTACAACAAACTGTATTTCTCCTGTAGTGCGTGTTATTCATTCTAACTTCACCATACTTAAATCAGCTATGACTACAGTCCATGCGTTAACCGCAGAACAAAATGTGGTTGATAGTGTTCCACCAGCCCTTAAACCCGATTTAAGAAGAGCACGTGCCTCGGCCTTTAATATAATTCCCACTACAACGGGAGCGGCTACTGCAACTGGAGAGGTTATGCCTGATCTCCGAGGTAAGTTTGACGGCATTTCCCTAAGAGTCCCCGTTTTAACCGGCTCTTTATCAGATATAACCATGCTTGTGCAAAAGAAAACAACTGTAGAAGAAGTAAACAACGCGCTAATTAACGCAAGTAAAACAGATTTCTATAAAGATGTATTGGCCGTAGCTCATGAGCCACTTGTTTCAAGCGATATAATTCAGAGTAAATATTCAGCAATTGTTGATTTGCAGATGACTAAAGTAATTGATGGTGATTTAGTTAAGGTTCTTGCTTGGTATGATAACGAGTGGGGTTACAGCAACAGACTAGTCGAACTTGCCGCTTTTATCGGAGCTTAGTTACGCAAGAATAGCCTCACGACTGCTCTCAAATGGTAAAACTGCAACTCCGCCAGCATTCGTATTCGCTTCTACTACGAGATTTCTTACACCTTCGAACTCTTCTGGCAAAGTAGCTGGATTTGTAAGCATCCATGCTCCTTCCCCGGGTTGTAAAATAATCGGTGCCAGCTCGACAAGCGGTTGGAATTCCGATTCAAGTGTATAGGGTGTGTTTAGTGGAGCCATCGGGGAAATAATAACAAAATACTAAATAAAATCAAGAAACACGTTATAATTAAATTAATGCCCATGAAGTGTATTACTGATGCTCAGCTTGTTGCTGGTTCAAAGATTCTAGTGAGATGTGATCTTGATGTACCTATAGATAATGGCAAAATCCAAGATAGTTTCAGACTTAATGCGAGTCTGCCTACCCTTAATCACATACAAAAACAGGGAGCACAGCCTGTTATCCTTGGACATATTGGTCGGCCTGATGGAGTAGACCCAGCTTTTTCTACAGAAGTTCTGCGTACTTTTTATGATGCGCAGTTAGGAACAGGCAAGTACCTCTTACTGGAGAACACACGGTTTGATAGTCGCGAACAAGTTGCAAGTTTGGTTTTTGCTAAAGAGTTGGTAGAACATTCGGGAGCTGCATTATATGTAAACGATGCGTTTGGTGTTTGTCATCGAAATGACACAACCATAGTGTCTATACCAAGAGTCTTAACTTCCTATGCTGGTATTTCTCTAATGAATGAAGTTAGTAATATTGAAAAAGTTATCAAACATCCTAAGCGACCACTAGTCGCTGTAATTGGCGGAGCTAAATTAGAAACGAAAAAACCGTTGGTTAAGAAGTTTGTTGAGTTTGCAGACTATGTTCTTATCGGAGGACGTATTGGATTAGAGTGGGATACGTATGTGCCGTCAAATTTATACTTACCGTCTGATTATAGTGACGATCATAAGTTTGATATAGGCATTAAAACAGCGGAAACGTATGTGAATATCTTGAACAGAGGTGCAACAGTTGTTTGGGCGGGACCGATGGGTAAGTTTGAAGAAGAAAAATATGCTTTAGGCACAAACACTATCGCTCAAACAATCAGTAGATCGAGTGCCTTTTCTGTTGTGGGTGGAGGTGATACCATACACGCACTAACAAGAATAGGCATGCTTAACTCTTTTTCTTTTGTTTCTGCGGGTGGTGGGGCTTTACTTGATTATTTAGTTCTAGGAAATCTGCCGGGATTAAAGGTACTTGGTTACAATGGCTAAAATACTAAAAGTAATTTTTTCAGAAAAATGCATTGGGTGCGAAATATGCGTTATGGAAGTACAGCGCCAACTAAATCGAGTGGGGCTTGAAGACAGCTTAATTAGAATCTTTAGAAAATACGATGAAGTGAAGAAAGAAGCTAAATATGAGGTACTGCTAGACCCTCGAGTCCAAGAGGCTGATATTGAACGCATCGCTCGTATTTGTCCTACCGGAGTATTTTCGGTTGAGGAAAGTGACGGTGAAGATGTCCTTAGTTAGTCCTGAAAAGTCTAAAAAAGTTCTCATTATTGATCTTAAGAAGAATACTACCGAGGTAAGATCATTTCCTGACTTTTATAAATACATTGGTGGTGTTGCGCTAGGACTTAAACTCTATGCTTTATATCAAGATGAGGATCCAGTTGTGCTATCGATAGGACCACTCAATGGCTTTTACCCTTTTGCATCTAAGACATCTGTGGTTCTTCAAACCGGTGGGGTAGCAGAAGATTTGTATATTGGGGGCTCGCTATCTTATCGTATAAGGTTTTGCGGTATTGACTCAATTGTTATCAAAGGGGGCGCTCCTGAACCAACTTTTCTAAATATAAATGATACAACTGTAGATTTTCTGGATAAAGGAACAGATTTAAATTTATTAGGACTGCCCGGTAAGCGAAGTATTTTTGCGTTTTCTGACATGTCCCAGATTCTTTCAAAACTTGCGTTAGATGGTTATTTTGTTACCTCGGAAAATTACCTAGAGAACAAATTCTTAGCTAAAAATCTGTTAGGTTTAGTTATAAGTGGGCACACAAATTTTGATATTTATAATAAACCAAAGTATGAAGAATTATATAAACGGCTATTAAGTAATATCGACAAGTTGGAAGTGACTAAAGAACTATATCCTTCGTGTTCCGGATGCCCTATGGGCTGTTCCAAATCACGTATAGGAGAGTTGGGGGGTAATCTCCTAGTTCATTCTTTGTGTGCCTGCACCTATGCACAGCAGATATATTCTGATGTAGGCACTGTCTTTTCTTGTTTACATACACTTGGGTATGATTATAGTCATGAAGATATTGAGAATTTGCCAAATTTGGTAGAGGCCGTGCTCAAGGAAATTTCTTAAAATGAAAAAACTTATTATTGCAAACTGGAAAATGAACATGACTTTAGCAAGCGTTGATGCGTGGTTTGCAGCATATACTAAGTTAGTTAGTAGGATTGATTTTTCAAAAGTAACTCTTGGTATTGCACCTTCTTTTCTTCACTTAGCAAAACTAAAAGCGTATGATCTGAATTTGGAGCTGGTTGCGCAAGATGTTAGTTCCTATGTAACGGGTGCCTATACCTCTCAAGTTAGTGCAGCGCAACTTAAAGACTTTTGTAAATATGCACTTGTTGGACATAGTGAAACAAAACCAAGACTAGAAGAGTCTTTTACTAAAGCACTCAACTGTATGAAAGAACAGATTATTCCAATAACCTGTTTATCGGATTTTACACAGGTATCAGTGTTACCGGAACATATGTTTAATTCTGTTATTGCACTTGAGGATGTAACTGATATTTCCCATGGTGGGGTTTATAAAGCAGTCAGTAGCAAGAGTGTCCAACTAAGAGTTGATGCCTTTAGCTCGAAATATGGTACTGACTTCTTAGGGCTACTCTATGGTGGATCTGTGAATAGACAAAATGCCGGTGAGTTAGGTAAGATAGTAGGGTTAACAGGTCTGCTAGTAGGTAATGCAAGTTTAGAAGCAGACCATTTTGTTGATATAGTTTGCGATTTTGCTCAATTATGAAATACAAAGATTTTGGAAATTCTGTCTCCCACGTACAGACTATAAGAACTCTAAATAACCCGAAGAAGGGTGGGTTTACAAAGAAAAAGACTTTAGTGTTTGTGACCGTGTTATTTTTTTTGTTTGCTTTCGGGGCATTCTTTACCAAAAATGCAGGTTCTTTCTTTAACCCCATAACTATTGCCGGTGAGATATCTACGGCTAATTTAAAAGAAACTGATGGTAGGACAAATGTTCTTGTTTTGGGATCCGATCAGCGAACTAAAAGTAAAATAAATAATGGTGCCTTTTTGACAGACACCATCCTTGTTGCTTCCATTGGAAGAGTGGAAAAAAATGTGGTTTTAATCTCGTTACCACGCGATTTATGGGTCAAAGGGCCCTCAGGTTATAGTGAAAAGATTAATGCCATGTATTCTTATGGTGGAGCTAATGAAATGAAGGCTTCTGTAGAGGAGGTTTTAGGTATACCCATTCACTATTATGTGGTTGTTAATTTTGACATGTTTACAGACGCTATCGATAGTCTAGGAGGCGTTGAGATTAATGTTGAAAAGTCTTTTACTGACTATAGTTACCCAATCGAAGGCAAAGAGAATGCACCGGAGAGTCAACGATATGAAGTAATAAACTTTAAAGCCGGAAAACAAACTATGAACGGAAGTACTGCACTAAAGTACGTGAGATCCCGTAAAGGGAACAATGGAGAAGACACGGACTTTGCAAGATCTAGAAGACAGCAGCTTCTTATTATGGGTATTAAAGAGAAAATGCTTGATCCAAGAACAATACTTGATGTTACCAAACTCACCGCTCTTTATAAGTCATATTCGGATAACGTTGAAACAAATATAGATATTACAACTGGTCAAGGTTTCCTCTTTTTATCCAAACAAGTGGCTTTCGATAAAGTAAAATCAATTGTGCTAGATGATAGAAGTGGCGCGGATCAAGGAGGACTATTATATTCTCCTGAGGATAAAACATTATACGGTGGGAGATATGTTTTAATACCTAAGGCAGGTAACTTTACACAACTCCATGCGTATGTGCAGCGCTATCTTTTTGGTGAATAATGTTTTTTTTACTCACAGGTAAAAACGAAAATTTAATAGAGCGCACTCTAACTGAAATCGCACGCAAATACCCTAACAGCGAGCGGGTGTCATTTAATGCTAAAGACGTTACACCTAACCGGTTTGTAGATAGTGCAAATACCTTTGATTTATTACAGCAACCTCCGCTTATTACACTCAAGTTTGATAAGCAAGCCCGTCCAGAGCCTTTTTATGACTTACTCTCTCAACTAAATGCAAAAGCACACGTCAATTTCATTTTTCCCTTTGATTTATCTCAATCTCATATATTTGTCACAAACCCAAAGAATATTAAGTTTATTAGAGGGGAACTTGCTTTAAAGACTGTGTCTGATGTGTTCAAATTCACGGATTATCTTTACTCTGGAAAAAGAACAGAGGCCTATAAAGAATTAACTGCCTTACTCAGTGAAGGTAATGATTCTTACTATATTGTGTCTATGTGTCTTTATTCACTTCGAAATATCTTTAATGTGACCTTTTCCAGCCCAGAGCTTAATGCGATGAAGGACTTCCCCAGACGAAAAGCCACTCAATATGCCAAAGCATTTACACCAGAAGATGTTAAAGCCCTGTTTTGCTACATGTATGAGCTTGATAAAAAAGCTAAAACAGGACAGATAGATATAAACATAGGGTTATGCTTGGTATGTGAAAAGATTTTGTCTTATACTAAGTCTTAATGTCCTATTTTCGACCTACTGTTATTCAAAAAAAGGTTGAGAGCGAAAACTTATTTACTAAGAAAAATCCACGATTTTGGAGTAATTCAGCCATTGTGCCCTATTTACCCTTTCTGGTTTCTTTTGTTTTGATTGTAACGCAAGTCATGATCCCGCTTTACTTCTTTAAAACGGCAGAGACGGACGTTCCTGCGCCTGTAAAAGCAAGTATTTTAGGCTATTCGAGTGGTTTTCGTAACTATTCATTTAACGAATTAAATGAGCAAAGCCCAAATATCTTAGAAAATGCCAATGTACCAAGGCATTTTTATTTAACAGTCCCCAAGCTTGAGATAAACTCAGCGCTAGTCAAAACAAACTCAACGGACTTAAGCCCAGATGGCTTTATAGGTCACTATAATGGTTCCTCTCTTCCAGGGGAGGGTGGGACCACGTATCTGTACGGCCACTCTGTTTTGCCCTTTTTTTATAATCCGAAGAACTATAATACTATCTTCTCTAAATTAAACATGCTGACTAAAGACGATGAGTTGTATGTAACTTACAATAATATTAAACATACCTATAAAGTTGTTAGCACTAAACAACTAGCCATAGGAGAGGTAAAACCATTGGAAAATAAAAGACCCGCTTATCTGAATGAATCATCCATTGTATTAATGACTTGTTGGCCTGCGGGAACAAAGCTTAAAAGATTTGAAGTATTAGCAGTAAAAGTAGATTAGAGTTTTCTTGAAATTTCTTTTTCAAATCGACTTAATGCTAGTTTTCTAGGATTCTTACTTAGAAATAGTATCCCACCCAGTAGCGTAAACAGTGAAAGAACTAGTGAAACTGTGATACCAAAAGTACCAGTGTCTGGAACTGTGGTTGTTTCTGCTGCTGCAGCTAAAGAAGTATCATCAATTACCGGTTCGTCTAAGAGTGCATAATTTGGTTCATTGTCCACTGCTAGATCATCCCCAGTACCATCGTCTTCTCCAGTATCTGTAAGAGTTGTATCAGCTGCCTGCAAAACAGAGGGAACTTGTGCCCGTGGGGTTTGAGCTTCTGCTAATTCTTTAAAAGCACTGTCATTTGTAACTCCTGTTTTAGTTGTAGAGTCGTCAAGAGAAACTACATTGGTAGAAGAGTAAATTGCACCAGCTACAAGGGCAAAAACTGCAAGTAGTATTATAAAAGTTTTTAAGCCTTTCTTGGCTTGATCATTGTTCATAGGCAGGTCGTATCTTTTTAAGATAGTCTACGTCAATTCTAACATTATCTACCCGTATGTTGGCAACATCTTTTTTTAAATCCAGTTCTACTAAGTTTAATTGGGCGGTGTATTTGCTCCCTAGAAATCCTACTACTGCGCATAATAGTGTTAATAATAATAATGTTTTCATCTTGGTAATTTAAATATCCTAAATTCAGCTTTAATTGTTTTTTTACTATATTTGCCTTCGAAATCCAGCCTTTCTAAGAAAGAAAGTCGTGGAAGTCTATTAAAAGAGTTTATTAAATTTATCGTATTTGAATTGTCTGCCAAGTTTTCAAAGGTAACAACGGCATTAGCTGTGTCGTTTTCATTATCTAAAAACTCTATCTTTTCTATCGCAAAATCATAGCCTGAGCTTGTGTTAATTAAATCCTCGACAAAGCCTTCATAATTAAACTCATCCGGTAAGGACTTATCAAGTAGGTTTTCATTTACATTTAGGTCTTTTAGCACTTTCAAATTCTGCTGTAAGGTTTCTTTTTTTGTAGCTAGGTCTGCACTTAATTCTTTATAGTGCTTGTGTTTTTCAGCTAATTCGGAATAGGTTCGCAGGTTTGAGATTATGCCGAAATACCCAATAAATACTGCAATAAATAACAGTAATACTAGGTACAAACTTAAAACTGCCCCACTACTTCGTACTGCTTTTGTTGGCTTTGTCATTTAAATGTTATCTCCATCTTTATAACGTATTTATTCTCAGAGGTATTTAAATTAGCTTCTAAGATTGCAACTTCTTCTACAAAATCCTTTGCTAGTATAAGCTCAAGTACTCGAGATACATCTAGCACATCTTCTCGTGCTATATCAAAAATGAATTTCTTTTCAGTAAATTCAAAGCTAAGCAAGTTCTCGTCAGTTTGGATTTCACTAAGGAGGGCGGTGATTTTATTAGAAACATTTCTATAAGAAGCATTTACCTCTTGGTGAACTTTAATGCGTTTATTCACTCGACTGATCCGTTGTGCCTCTGTAGTGTAAGTTTCTAACTCTTCCACTTGTCTATCAATATCTTGTGCAAGTTTCCGAGTGGAGGTGGTTTGTTGCTGAAGCAGTACTATGCTAAGAACGTAGCCAAAGAGCACACTTACTATGAGTAGCTTACTTAGGAGAGTAAAGTTCTTTTTTGATTGTACTAAGGCTGCATTTTCGACAGCTTCTGCTTTGGGGTAAAGATTAGGACTTAAATTAGGTTCATTTGAAAGGCCGGCAATGCTATTTAGAGTTTGCTCGTTTTTTTGGTTCAGCAGGTTTATCTTCATGGGCA
>CAZLZI010000036.1:0-11089 GCA_964563965.1 uncultured Candidatus Saccharibacteria bacterium | reverse complement strand
TCTTTTAATATCAGGCCATTCGATAGAGATATAAACAGAGGCTGCAAGTCCAAATAACAGATAGAAAAACTTTGAAACAAATGAAGCCGTAAAAGAGAAGACATCGGGATAAAATTTAGATACATCAAGGGAAAGAGCACCAAAGATGTCTTTTACTTTGAGATTAGCGATAGGAATAACTACATCACTAAGTAACCCTAACTGACTTACAGCTTGTGGGATAATTAACACGAATATTCCAAGGACAGCTACTACAAATACAAAGTAAGTCAAAAGTACCGCAGCAGGGCGTGAAATTAATTTATTTAACAAGACTTTAGAGGAAAAATACCTAACCATGGGTTCAAGAACAAGAGAGAGCAAGAAGGCAGTGTATAGCAATATAATGAGAGATATAAGCTTGAACAGCAATAAGCCAGTAAGTACAAACGCAGTAACTACGAGCATTATTTTGATAGTTTGTTTTGTCTGGTTGTCCATAGTTTCATTATAGCGACTTTACCCTAAAGTTAAAGCATTCCCTAACTTTTCAAGGTTAGCTTGTCTCTCTGATACCTGTAACCAAGTTATGGTGTCGTTTTTCTTAAACCAAGTCTGTTGTCGTCTAATATAAGCATGTAAATCAAATTTAAGACGCACAAGTCCTTCAGAGAAAGACACATCTCCCATTAGATAAGCTGTAGCCGTTTTATACACTAAGCCTTTAAGTGGTGGGGTATCTTTATACCCTAATCGGTCAAGTATCCGCAACTCCTCAAACAAGATTTCACCCCAAATCACCTCAGCCCACTTATCAACGCGGTCATACAAATTCTGTCGCTCATCAACAAGCCCAAAGTAGCTAAAGGCTAACTCAACGGTTGGTTGAGTCTCAACCTGAGGTAACATGTTTCGCTCTATGGCTCTAATCACACGTATCTTATTCTTTTGATCAATCTTGTAGTAATCACTTTCATTTAGAGCTTTTAGTCTGCTTAACGCTTGTTCTAAAGTCAGTTCATTCAACTCTTTTCTCAAACCAAAATTCGGTTTAGCAGAAGCCAAGTTTAACCGTCCTGTAAGAGCATCAATAAAAAAACCAGTTCCGCCAATTATTAGTGGGCAATTACCGCGCGAGTAGATAGCAGCAATCGCAGCTTTTGCAAAAACTGTATAGTCATAGGCAGAAAAATACTCAGCGGGTGAGACTAAATCATACCCCCACACCTTAACTCCGTTTATAAGCCAATACTTATCGTTTTTAATTACAGTGAGTGCGCTGTTTTGAGGAACTTTGCCAGTACCAATATCCATATACTTAAAGACTTGCCTAGAATCTGCAGAAATAAGTTCTAATTTAGGGTTAAGGGAACCTAATTCCAACCCAAGACCCGTTTTACCTGAACTGGTTGGTCCAAGAAGTACAACTATTGTCATGACATACTCATAGTCAAAACTTCATAAACTCGCTTCTTCCCAACATCTAGCAGGAAAAAGACCAGTGAGAGCAGGGCGATAAAAAAGACAGTAAATAATACACTCTGCGGAACAAAATACTGAAGTAGCAATCCTCCAACCGACGGTCCAATCATTTGAGAAATACTAGTAAATGAATTAGTAACACCTAAAAGGGCTCCTTGTTCATTTTGCCCAACATTTACAGATAAGATAGTTTGGAGAAGAGGCCGTAATAACCCTGTACCTAAGATATAAAAAGTTAGACCTAGGATAAAAAATACATAAGAAGGGGATAATGCCATCCAAATGATTGCCACAAGATATAAAATAAAGGCAAGTCCAATTAACCTTTTCTCAGACATAACTTTTAAACTGACGGGCATGATAACCACTCGAAGTAACACAGCCAATACACCCACATATGCAAGGATAAAACCTACATCATATGCGCGCAGTGAAAACTTTTTCTGGACATACAATGCAAATACACTTATGAAAAAGATATTGGAAAAGATAAAAAAGAAAAAAGCATACATCTTTTTACTAAGTAGTGTATTTGTAAAAAACTTTTTGAGTTGCGCTGTATCAATAAACTTCACTTCTTTGATGTTAAAGGCTACTCTGGCATGTGGTGGGACTGTTTCTTTAAGAGTAAGAAGTGTTAATACTATAGAAAGAAGGGAGAAGGATGCTGCAAAAAAAGCCAAATACTGCATCCCTAGAAAAGACAACAAGCCTCCTGTTATTGGACCTAGTAAAAAACCAATGCCAAAGGCAATCCCACTTAATGCAAAGGCCTTACTTCGATCTTCTTTCTTTGAGCTATCTGCCAGATATGCTTCGGCTATAACAAAGTTACTTCCAAACAGCCCATCTATAATACGAGAAAGAGCTATCATCCACAGACTGTTAGCTAACCCAAGGGTTATAAACCCAATGAAAGTAGATACTTGAGAAAGTATAAGCAGTGGTTTCCTACCAAAGTGATCACTAAGTCTGCCCATAATTGGTGCTGAAAAAAACTGGAAAAAGGAAAAGCTTCCGGCAATTAACCCTACTTGGAAAACGGAAGCACCAAAATCAAGCGCAAAAAAAGGGAGAAATGGAAGTATAAGCGAAAAACCTAGAACTTCTGTAATCATTATTATAAGAATTGTTAGCTGCTCTTTAGATAGCTTTTTTAGCATTTGGCTTACTTTCTTTCCATGCAGTTGTTAAGATCTTATGCCTTCTCTTCTTTTCGGCAAGAGGCACATCATCAGGGTAGAATCTTTGTGCAGGAGTTCCTTTTCTTGCCGAATAAATTGAAATGAATGCCACATTAAAGCCAATCTCTTTTGTAACCCTGACTGTTTGCTCAAACTGCTCCTCTGTTTCTGTCGGAAATCCCACTATCAGATCAGTCCCTATCTCCACGGTTGGTTTTACTTCTCTAATTCTAGTGATCAGCTTAATAAAATCATCACTCGTATGCCTTCTATTCATTTTCTTAAGAATAGTATCGTCTCCTGATTGAAGTGCGATATGTAAATAGTTTGAAATCTTTGGCATTTTAAGCACACTTAATAAATCATTGGTAAAATCAAACGGATTGGAAGATAGAAAATCAATCTTTGTAATACCTTCAATGGCATGTATCTCACGCAAGAGGGCAGCAAAGGGTAGTACCGTGTCACTCCCAGTCCGGATTTCAAATTTGGCTTCTGCAGGCAGACTCCAAGAATTCACATTCTGACCACAGAGTGTTATGTGACTAACGCCACGAGATACTAAGTGAATTATTTCTTTTAAAATTTCTTCTTTTGAGCGAGAGATTTCTTTCCCTCTTGCATACGGCACAACACAAAAAGTGCAAAAGTTATCACAACCATACGATATGTTTACAAATGCTTGAGTATTAGTTTGAGATTTAATTAAAACATCATCTTGATTTAGTTTAGCTAGTGCCCACGAACTTAACATATTTTGGCTGTTAAGTATTTTGGGTAATTCTTTTAATTGCGAAGGGTTTATATAATAATCAGCCCAGGGAGTCTTTGCTTTAAGTTCTTCAAGTTCAATACGCTGTCTCTCTCCAGTTGCCGATCCTACCATACACCCTGCAAGTATAATAAAGGGTTTGCTACCAGTGTGGTTCTTTAACTCTTTACCTATGCCATATACTTTATCTTCACTTTTCTGTCTGATTGAACAGGTATTTATTAAAAATACATCAGAATCAAGTGCAGACGGTGAGTATTCAAAGCCCAAAGCTTCAAGTACACCGGCTAGATAATTTGAATCAGCCATATTAGCCTGACAACCATAAGTCTTAATATGATACGTTTTTGGCTTAAAAGTCATACAAAGGCCATTATAGTTTGTTTGATGAAGAGACTCAATCACTAGCACACTAATATCTTGTTGACATAAAGGATCTTCTGTTATATATTTATGGGCCTCACCAAAAAGGCAGTTTTATGACAAGTAGTAATAAACTCTTAATAAAAATAAGGGGGAAAACTAATAACCCTATATATAGATTGTATGCAAGATTGACTGCAAAAAAGCTGGGTCTTCTTACACACACAATTAAAGCACATCCAGGGGAACTTGCTATTACTGTAGAAGGTAATACCGAATCTCTATGGAAAATGATAGAAAAGTGTAAACACAGCAAAATCTATGCTTCTGTTACACAAGTCTCTTTTGAATTTATTAGATAAGTTTATTCAAAAGCAGCTGGATTTTGCTCATATGCTTTTTTTAACTCAGCCATCCGTTCTTGCGGCGTAAAATCCAAATTGCCTGGAAACTCCTCAAAATCTGTTGTGTAATGCAAGACATTTGATGGATAATCCTCGGGGCGTTCATCAGATAAGGGATCCCAGATTGCAATGACATCCATTTTAGCTCTTTTCGCTGCCTCAATGCCAACAAAGGAATCTTCAAACACAAGACAGGCCTTGTCTTTAACTTTAAGTGTTTTTGCAATTAGAGTGTAGATATCTGGCGCTGGTTTTCTCTTTTGCACCATATCCCCTGTGAATACAGCATCAAAATATGAAGTTAACATAAACTTTGATAGCATTCTATCAACTACATATTTATCAGAATTGGTACACAAGACTACCGACTTGTTCTTCTGTTTTAATTCCTCTGCAAAGGCATAAAAGCCCTCTTTAACATATAGCTCAGTATCAGCATCAATAAGTTTTAAAAATGCTTCATTGGCATATCCAGCCAAGGTGGTAAGAGACACACCATGCTGCGTAGCATTATTCAGGTCAAGCAATGTTTGTATTTTATCTCCAACGTATACACCTTTACCTTTGCCTTCAAAAGTCTCAAAGATTGAAATTTCTGCCATCACCTGAGCTAAAGCCAACTCCCAATAGGAATTGGTATCTACAAGAGTTCCATCAAGATCAAAGATGATAACTTGTCTATTTGCAAAGAAGTCTTTATACATGAAATTTAGTTCGCAAAATAAATATATATAACCTGAGCTTAACTATTATAAATACTAAAGGCCCAAAGATAATGTTAATAGGCACCCATACAAATGACTCTCTGGTTGTAAGATAAATATATGCAGCGTAAGCAATACCCCCTGCAATATAAAAATATAACACTGCCTCCATTGATTTTAGGTTAACAGAATAAGAAATGAACGTCAAAACGCTTTTATCTCATGAGTGTATCTGATAGCATCTCTATATGACTAAAGAACTTAAATTCGTCTGCCCAAATTGCGGACCTCTTGAAAGAGATAATGTAGCCTTCCTTTGCAATAACTGCAAACAGGAAGATTTGATTTATAAGAATGACATGTATCTCTGTCCTTCATGCCTACACCCAGGAGAAAATTTCGAATGTATGGGGTGTGGATCAAAAGAAGTTAAGATGCTAAAAGTCTAGGCTTTGTTATTGTAATATCTTTTAAGAATAAGAGCAGCTGCAATCGCATCATCCATATCTCTGCGATTCTTGGTTGTCCCAGATAATACAAGGTAACCTTGAGCATCATCTGAAGTTCCATATTCATCTATAAACTCAAAGGGAAGCTTGAGATAGTGATTAAGTAATTTAGTGAATTGCCTTACAGTCTTTGACTGCAGATTTTCTTTTTTATCAAACGATAAGGGAAGACCAATAACTAATTTAGTTACATGGTTAGTTTTGGCAATTTGGATTATTTCTTTAATTGCCGAATCTCTATCCTTGGCATTAACAATTTTAATAGGCATAACTACATCAGACCTACCAAAGGCAAGCCCAATTTTATGCTCTCCATAATCAATACCAAGAAGTATTTCTTCGCTGTCTGGTGTTTTTGTAATGCGCTTAATAATTTTCTCAGTCATTTAGTTCTACTTCTAAAGTAATGCTTTCAACATCACTTGGGATCTTTTGAAAAAATGGAATGGGGATGGATTTATCTAATCTCAAATCATAAGACATGATATTTCTTACACCTCCAAGTACTTTCTTAGCATCAGCAAGACTTTTACCGGCAAGCTCTTGCTTTAACTTTTCAGGATTTATGTCAGGGATAACATAGGTTTTAAGAGTTATTTGTAAATCAGCCTCCTCCAGAGAGAGGACAGAGTTATCAGATTCACCCAACACCTCAACATTCACTTCTCTGCCTTTAGAAGAAAGCTTATAGCCATCTGGTATGAATTGATCAACTAGACTGTCAACTAACGCATCAAGTTCTGCCTTAGAATAAAACAGACCTGAGGATATGGAAGATTGTTTGACAGTAAGCTTTTCAGCCTTCTCACCTTCTTTAGCAGATAGCTCGGATTTCTGAATTTCAGTTTTTATAGCTCCTGATATGAAACGGGAAGAAGTAGTTTGTTTTTCTTTTAATAACTGTTCACTTTTCTCAATAAGTTTTGGCGCCATATCTTTTGTCACTAATTCAATATCTTCTGTGGCTACTACCTTTACCTTCTCACTACTACCACCTTTAAAGTCTTCTTCAGCTTTTGCAGATAACTCCGATTCTTTGTAACCGGAAACACGCAATGCCTTATCTTCTTTTATATTATGTGAAGAGCCAATCTTAGCGGCCTCAATATCTACTTTCTTCTCACCCAAAGTATATGTTTGTTGTCCAGGTTTAAGAGGATCTTCAGGATTTTCTACCTTGGCAGGAACAGTTATTTCAGCAAGTGTTATAAATTCTAAATCAGAATCATCGTTATCTATTGTAAGCTTAGTCCCTTTTTTGAGTTTTATATCGTCGAGTGTTTTGTTTGTTATTTTAACCTCGCCAGAAGCTTTCTTACCTTCCTCCACCTCTCCTGTGGTCTCAATAGTATTTTCTTCTGTAACTGTAACTGCGTACTTTATCCCCTTTAGTATTTTTGAATCTACACTTGTGGTTTCATCTAAGACAACCTTTATCGGTATACTTTTTGTCAGAGGTTGCGAGTTAACTACAATACTCGCATAGGCTTTAGGCGCTTTAGTGGTGAAATAGAACATGCCACCTCCAGCAACTACTAATAGAAGGACTATTGGAAGAAGGTAGTTAAATCTTGGTAGGTGAAATGAAGGCATATGAAAACTAAATCTTGACGTTGCTGGAGTTATATCTACTACTTCTTCTAAATCATCCATTGTCACATGCTTAGTTAACATACCCTCCATTTCTTCTTTATCGTCATCTAATAAGGATATAACTGTTTTTCCTATTACGTCTGTTGTATGAAAATGCAGACTCTTGTTAAAATCTGCTGCTTTCTTTTCCAATAATTTAAGATTAATTACGTTATCTAAAAGGATGGCACCATCGGGTATTTCTACTTCTACAGAGGTTCCATCGATATCCCTTATCTTCTTCAGTGCAGAAATTACATCGTCATGTATTTCAAGCGTGAGTTTATTCATCAGACTACTCTAGCATACCTTTTAAAAATAAATATACGTTAGATACACCAAGTAATGGAGCGAACTCTCCACCAACACACTTACCTGTAGTATCGCTAATCATCGTAAAATCCTCACATGATACTTTAATATATTCCGGAGGGGCTTTAAAGGCTATGGATTTTGTCCATGGCTCTTTACTCAAGATGTCTAATAGTCCAGGAAAGTCTATATCCTCACCGGTAATATATACTTTTGATGAAAATGTTTTTACACCTTCGAACTCCTCAAACAGCAATTGTATCCCATCTAGCCACAACTCAAGTAGTTCACTTGTTGTCTCCTGAAGAAGAAGCGTATCTTCAGATGAAAGTGTTGTATTAATATATTGTATTTTTTTAAGCTTTGCGTCTTTGTAAGACAGACCAAGCCGCTCACTTATTACTCTTGTAAAGTGTGATGAGCCGATAGCGAGTGTTTTAGTGGCTACTAAACCTCCGCCAAACACAATTCCTACCTCAGTAAAGTCACTGGAGATATTAAGAATCACCCCATCAAAATACTCCCCTTTTAATTTCTTTAGCATAAGGGCAAGTCCATAAAGTTGGGGACTGATACCTAGTAGCTTAAGACCGGCTTTTTTACATACCAGTTCAATAGTTGAAACATTGAATTGAGGTGAAAAAGAAGAAAAAGAAGCAATTTCCAAATCTGTACCTTTTTTGTTCTCTAAAGCGTCGACAACAACTCCGTCTAGTTTGAAATAGACATCGGAACTTAGAATGAGTTCCATTTTTATATCTACATTCCCTGTGGATTGCATAAACAACAAAGCTGCATTTTCAAGTGAAGATTGAGAAATAGTCGAATAGATAGCATTTATTTCTTTCCTTTTAAGTGGAGTGTTTTCAGGGCGTGTCATTTTAACTGTAGTAATATTACAAATAGAAAGCTCTCCAGCAATTGAGACAATAACCTCTTTTGATAAATGGTCAACATCCTTCCCTGCATCCAAAACTGCGCTCTTAACAGCGGCAGAGACCCTATCAGTATCTATAATAAGACCTGCTCGGACAAAGCCTTTTTCAATTGCTATTTTAGAGACCCCTAACACTTTAAAATCCTCACTAGGAGTCACTGGAGGCTCAAGGACTAGACATCTAACATAGTCTGATGTGATCTCTACACATGCAAAATTTTTGGTCTTATGGGAGGAAAATCTAACGGGCAGTTTTAGCATTGATATCATTATATTAAATAACTTGACAATGGCAAAATATATTGTGTAATTACCTCACTATGCACTCAGATCAAATACTTAAAACTTACTTGGATTTCTATGAAAAGCGAGGGCACCAGCTTATACCTAACGTATCCCTCGTTCCAGAAAATGACCCAACCTTGCTCTTTGTAAACTCCGGTATGTTTCCTCTTGTACCTTACCTATCAGGACAAGTACATCCACAAGGGAAAAGGCTCATGAATGTACAAAGATGTCTGCGCTTTGATGATTTGGAAAATGTAGGAACTACTAATAGACATACTGTTGCTTTTCATATGATTGGTAATTGGAGCTTAGGTGACTATTTTAAAGAAGAGCAACTTGCATGGGTTTATGAATTATTTATTGAAAAGTTAGGGATTGATATCAATAGACTATATGCAACAGTTTTTGCAGGGGATACTGACGCTCCAAGAGATGAAGCTTCTATCGATCTATTAAAAGGTATCTTTAACAAGTATGGACTAGATGCAAAAGAAGGTGAAAGAATATTTGCCCAAGGTAAATCGGATAATTGGTGGATGCGTGGAGAAGCGGTGGGGGAACTCGGTGGTCCTGATAGCGAAATCTATTATTACATAGGTAAAGATGGCACTGGTCTTGGGAAAAATCCTGTCGATTACCAAGATGACTTTATAGAAATCGGTAACAGTGTATTTATGCAGTACCGAAAGAGCGAATCGGGCTGGGAAGAATTACCACAAAAGAATGTTGATTTCGGCGGAGGTCTTGAAAGAATTGCTTTGGCTGTACAAAACAAAGCTGATATTTTCCAAACAGACAACTTTTATCCACTAATCCAAGAGCTTGAAAAATTAACTAACGTGGACTATCAAAAGGATCAAAGAACTATCAAGGCTATGAGAACCATTGCGGATCATATGAGAGCATGTACTTTTCTTGCTATGGATAATGTTAAACCAGCAAATAAAGATCAAGGTTATGTTTTACGAAGATTAATCAGACGAATGGTCAGGTTTTCTCACAAAGAATTCGGCATAACTGGGATGTCGAAACAGCTGGTACCAACCGTTGCTGAGATGTTTGCAACTATGTATCCCCAAATAACAGATAAGTTAGATGACATTGTAACTACACTGCAAGAAGAAGAAAACAAATTTTTGAAAACACTTACCAGTGCACAGAGGAAGGTATTTGCATTTTTAGATCAGCCAAACCTTACGGAGGAAACAATCGCAACCCAAGGATTTGATTTTTATCAAAGCTACGGCTATCCCTATGAAATATTCATGGATGATGTGGAAGACAAGTTACAAGAACACGTTAACAAGGCAGATATAGAAGCGCAACTTAAAAAACAGATAACTGCACATCAAGACAAATCACGCGAAGGCGCATCACAAAAGTTTAAGGGAGGTCTTGCTTCACACGAAGACCAAATAATTAAGTATCACACAGCAACACATCTTCTTCATTGGGCCTTAAGGGAAGTTCTTGGAACTGACACCAGACAAATGGGAAGTAATATAACAAACGAGAGGTTAAGATTTGATTTTACAACTAAAAAAGAGCCAACTCCGGAAGATTATAGAAAAGTCGAGGAACTAGTAAATGCAAAAATTACCGAAGGGATAAATGTTGCTTTTGTGGAGATGGCTAAAGAAGAGGCGATAAAACTAGGAGCTCTGCATTTTTTTGGTGAGAAATATGGTGAAATGGTCAAGGTATATTTCATAGGAAACACACTCGACAAGGCACTAAGCAAAGAGTTTTGCGGAGGACCCCATGTTAACAACACCAAAGAAATAGGAAATGTTGAGATCTTTAAAACAAAATCCACTGGAATAGGTAACTATAGGGTATACATGAAGCACGCGAACTAACCTCTCTAACCTTATGATGAAAAGGATCCTGCTCATTTGATGCACTTAGTATTGTGTGCTATAAGTACAGCATGGTCAGACCAAGCCATTTTACACCTGAACAAAAAGACGCTCAAGAGCGCATAAGATTAACAGAGAGCTTAGTTAAACAAACAGAACAGTATAGGAGGTACTGTATTCTTGGTAAACATGAGCTCAGTCTTAAGAGTTTAGTTCGAGCGACATTCTATCCCAAGGTATTTGACCCTAAAGCTATCACAGAAGACAGCCCTTCTGAGGCAGTTGGCGACGCATTACTTGTTTATGAATCAGCAGCCAATAAAACACCATGCTATCATTTAGTATATGCCCAACCAACTGAAAATGGAAAAATACCAGTTAAACTCGCTGTCAGACAAGAAGGAGTTATTACGCAATACAATCAAGCAACACGACTCAGTCATCCTGTCAATTTGATGGAAGTAGTATTAGATTTAAGTGGCAACAACCCTGCCTATTTAGCAATAGAAGGGAATGGCACGGAGCCTGGCGGCCTCTATAAGTATGATGTACTTCCAGGCCCAGACCTATCAGTTACATCAGTTACAAAAACTGATCTAGATACTCTTGCTGCTACAGTAAATGTATTAACCAATTTTAATTCTGCATACCTAGCTTACACTAA
>CAZLZI010000035.1:0-11450 GCA_964563965.1 uncultured Candidatus Saccharibacteria bacterium | reverse complement strand
TGTTTGTATCTATCCGAAGTATGCAGAAGTACCTGTTAAAGAAGAGTATTTAATGGCAGGGGCACTAGAACCAACTAACCAAGCTTACGCCATGGCAAAGCTTGCGGGCATTACCATGTGCCAATCTTATAATAAACAATATGGCACTAACTTTATTTCTGCTCAACCAACCAATCTCTATGGCCCATATGACAACTTCGATCTAACTAGCTCGCATTTTTTACCCGCACTTATTAGAAGAACTCACGAAGCTAAACAAAGAGGTGATAAGAATATAACACTATGGGGAACTGGCACGCCTAGAAGAGAATTTTTGCACTCAGATGACATGGCTGACGCAACAGTCTTTCTTATGGAGAACTACAACGACAGTGAAATAGTCAATGTTGGCTGCGGACAAGACTATACTATTATGGAACTGACTCAACTAATAAGCAAAATTGTTGGCTTTGATGGCGAAGTTTTAACTGATCCTTCAAAACCAGACGGTACACCAAGAAGAGTCTTAGATGTTAGTAAACTCGCGAAGTTAGGGTGGAAGTCAAAGATAGCTATCGAAGATGGCATTAGAACTACTTACGACTGGTATCTACAAAGCGAAGTCTCTAAACTTAGTTAAGTCGCTATTTTCCGAACCCGAAGTACAAAAGCCCCAAGAGTAAAAACTAAGAAGGCTAATCCCACAACGATGTTTACCTGTAAGACTTGAGCCAAAGTTCCATGGAAAAGGTAAATACCCACATACTGCAATAGTGCAAATACTGGGACAAGAAATGCCACTTTTCGAGCATCTAATGCAATAAAAAGTGTTAGCATAAAATTCACAAACACCCAGCAACTAACAAAGAAAGCGTACATAGGTAAGTAAGGAACTGTTGGATAATACTTTGCACCAAACAATAGGCCAGCTATTAACTTAGGAAAAAGTACGTAAAGCAGTAAAGGTAAAAGTACCAAAACAACCTGAATGATGGTAAATTGGCGTACGAGCAACAACAATTGTGCTTTTGACTTTCGTACAGAAACGACTCGGGGATACATGACAGTTGCAACTGAACCAGAACCAAAGAGAATAACTTTTCCAAGAGTGACAGTCCCTGCATAAATCCCTGCTTCGTATGGCGAAAACAAACTCTTTACCAAAATGAGATCGGTGTTTGCTAACAAAGTCATAACACCGGTTATAATTGCGATAGGGGCACTATCAATAATCAACTTTTTGAACTGCGCAGTAGAAGCTCCCTTAGTATAGTGTTGATCACCCGCATAAGACTTGATGTTTGCAAGCTTATAGAGATATATACCTACAACTAGTGATGCCAGATGCGAAAAAAAGAAGCCTAAATAAACCATACTGGGATCTCGTCTTATAAAATAAACTAAGAGTGTTGTAATTAAGAATCTAGATATGCTGCCTTGGACCAGATAGAGTGAAAAGAATACAAACTTGTTTATGCCTTGAAGAAGGGTACCAAAAAACATAGTTGTAAGTGAAATGGAAAAACTTAATGCATAGAAGAGGAGTATGTCTTGAGATGTAATATTAAAGATAGCTTTGATATACGTACCAGATAAAATAAGAACAATACCAGTAACTACCCCAACACCCAAAGCAATTGCAATTACTTTTCTAAATACATTACGGAGCATACCGTAGCTTTTATCGCCATACAGTTCCGAGAAAACTTTTACCAAGGCCATGCCAACAACGGTGGCGATGAAGGATATGACAGTAACCAGAGATAACAAACCATTAAAATCGCCGAAGCTTTCAACTGACAGCAGTCTACCTAGCACAAACTGTAATAAATAAGAGGCGAACCCTACAAAAAACAAAGCACAGGTCACGACTAGCGTATTGAAGGTGTCACTCCCGACCCTTGCTATAATAAACTTATATAAAGTAGATAGCTTAGTCATACTGTTTTTCTAGTCAGAAAGCCTTTTATAAATAGTGAATGACTTTACTCCCCGAATATAGATAGCATCAAAGTACTCAACTTTGTGCTTATCAAGATATATATGCCTATCTTCCCATACTGGAAATACAAAAAACTTGGCGTACTTTGATTCACCTGTAAGTTTATCAATAACTGCCCTACCACCTATTTGATCTAAGAAAGGATAGGTCTGATTGTAGTACTTCTCCGGAAAAGCTACCACTAATTTATCTTCTAAGAGCTCACTTCGGGTCATTAGCTCTTTAAACGGAGCTTCTTGGGTGAATGAGGTGTAGTTGTTTTTTTCTTTCAAGTCTTTAAAGTAATCTCGCACTGCAAGTCCTCCATACATCCATTTCGGCTCAATAACATTTATACCAACTCTCAACCCACCGGTTAATGGTGAATAATAAGATAAGTAATCAGGATGAATGTAGGCAAGAAAAATCACCCAAACAGAGGCTAAAGGAACTACTACATAGTAAAAGGCTTTAGTTTTTAAACTATATAGGTAGTAATAAAAAGACGCAGAGATTAAAGATAGAGTTAAAAAATTGGGTAATATGTAGCGATCCAATTTTTTTGATGAAGAAAGTAACGGCAGGATATACAGAATGCTGAAGATAAGAATAAACTTATTAAAAGTCTTTAAATCAGAGTTAGCGCGCCTTCTTGCCCAAATATAATAGCCTAAAACTCCAGGAATCATAAATATAGACGATTTAAACATTAACACAACTGGGTAAAACAAAATTCCCGGATCAGTGACATACTTGCCAAAGAAAAGCTGCTCATGTCCTTCTTCTATGCCAACAGAAAATATGCCTTCAACCAACTTGTAGTATACATCTAGAGGACGTACAAGAAGCGCAGGCCACAAAACGACACTTGCAATGACAAACACACCTAACCAAACGCCTACAGGACGAACTGACTGGCGTACATAATCTTTTAACGATTTACCTGTAGCATAGAACGGAGCTATAACCATTAGACAAGTAAACGGCAAGAGAACTAAGGCTGAAATTTTTGTCAGAACAGCAAATGCTGCAAATAGCGAAGACAGTATAAGATAGCTTGTGCTTTTAGTTTTATAGTATCCAAACGTTGCTACAAGAGACACCAGCATATAAGTAGACATTAGGCCTTCTAGGTGAAATTCTCTCGATAACGCGTTGTAAAAAGGCTCAAATAGAAGAAGAGCTATAGAGATAGCAGCATATTTTAATCCGAAGAGCTGTCTTAACATATAAAAAAGTAGTGCAAGACAAAAAGCTAAAGATACAGAAACCATTAGTTTTTGAAAGAAGTTTAGTCCAAAGATAGTGCTAG
This sequence comes from uncultured Candidatus Saccharibacteria bacterium, assembly GCA_964563965.1. Lineage (GTDB taxonomy): Bacteria > Patescibacteriota > WWE3 > UBA101185 > UBA10185 > CAZCAQ01. The sequence goes on along the minus strand of CAZLZI010000035.1, from coordinate 8,178 downwards.
CTTCGTTTGATGCAGGCTCGCCACCTATAGTTAAATCATAGTAGAGATTATAAAGCTTAATACCAGCAGTGCCGTGCCACATGAGCATTACACCGGGGTGGTATCTTTGCAGAGTTTGACCCAAATCTAAATTAAAAACACCATTGGAGAAGTTGTAAGACCTAGTCTTCCACTTCCAGATATCAGTGTTAAAAGTATCAAATCCTAAATTAGGAAGTCTGATGATTATGCATACTATGAATACAAGAAGTTCGTACTTAATTCGCTTCATACAATATTGGGCTTAGGACATATATGTCGATTTGCGGTCCATTTCTAAATTTATTATCTATAGTCATCACTTTAGGGAATGGTACACTGTACGGCACATCGTTTAAAGGATTAGCTCTAACAGGATTTATTAATACAAAATGCCCAGTGTTATAAAGGTTTATATCCGAAACATTTCTAAGCTTTACAACCTTGGCTGTAGATTTAAATCTAACGGCAGCTTCTTTAAACTCCTCACCTTTATAAATTAAAGTTGATGGTTTGGCTCTTTCTAAATAGTCATAGGCAATTATCCTTGTATCTTTTATTGAAAGAATAAAAACTTGGTAGAGAGATAGAGTCAAAGGTATGACAAGGGACAACATTGCTAACTGCATATGTCTTTTAGTTCTAGTAATCGAAGAAAGGAATACTCCCCCTCCTAACGCAATAAAAGTGTAGGAAGGCATAAAGTAATGTGATCTAGTTTTATCGTAACCCGAAACATTATAAATAATTAGTAAAGCAGGAAGAGCTATAAATAATAATCTTTCTAGATGAGTATGGTTCTGTTCTCTACCTCTGCTACGCAAGATATGAAATAAGCTGTAAGCAATAAAGCATAAAAATAGTATGAATGGCGTATAACCTAAGTCTCTAATCAAAGTAAACGGTGAGTAGATAAAGAAATTAAGCATGTGCTCGATAAAAGAAGCATTGCCAACATTAGTAAATTGCCATAAAGCCCCTACCGGACTATCAGTACGTGCAAATGTTGCGTAATCGAATAAAGCGTACGGTGTGCCCAAAAGAAAGCCACCTACACATACTAAGAACGCAAGCATCGGTTTTAAATAAAACTCACTAGTAGTCAGAAGTTTTCTATCTCTCATGAGTAATATGAGATGGGTAACTGCCAAAGAAAGACTTGCAAACAAGCCGTTATACTTTGTCGACATAGCAAAACCTGCAAACAAGCCGGAAAGAAGGTAATTTCTGTAACTTGGGGCTGCCAATGCTTTGCTTGCAAATAATACTGAAAAAGTTAACCAAAAAGTAGTAGGCACATCAATTAAAGCAAAGTGAGATGCGCGAACATGAAGTACAAACACAGTAAATAGCAAAGAAGCCAGAATACCTGCTCGTTTGTTATAGATACTTTTAGCTGTGAAATAAATTGGAATAAGTGTTAGTGCTCCCAGAACTGCATTAAATATTCTTGAAATAAGATAAAAGATTACGGGATCTCTCCAGAGAACTGTCTCTTGTAAGAACGGAAAGCCGAGTGCTATCCCCCTAAACTTTATATAGACACTATATAACACAGCATTTAAATAAAAGTGCAGGTGCGGCCAGTCAAAATGATGGGGATTTGGAGTAAATCTAATTCCAAGTGCAGATCTTACTAAAGCAGGCTCATCAACATTAAAAATGATGGGAAAACCATGCCAGAAACCTATTACTCGCAAGAGAAATGCACTTAGTACTATGATACTTAACTCTTTATTGTTTTTCAGAAGTCTTAACATAGAATCTCCAAAGCTCGACATCACTTATATAGACGGATGAATCAAGCTCAAAATTTAAACCCTTGGTTTTTATTTTCTTCGGGTAATTATCATTGATCGATCTAACGTACACATCATAAGACTCCGGTCCATCGTATCTAGTATTCTTTGTATTCTGATTACCATATAGTTCAAGTAAGTTTTTCGAAACATAGATTCCAGCGTTTACTTTACCTGCAGTTTTAGGACACTCATATTTTCTATAAGAAACCACTTTAAAGTTTGCTGGGAAATTAGTGTCTTTGTTTAAACAAGAGTATTTTGTAATTAAAAGATCAGCAACACTTGGGTGTGCTATACCAAAGTTCTTGACTCCAATAACACTGTTTGCAATTTTAGAAGTCTTAAACAAAGGCGAGTAATATAAAAATTCGTATGGGTAAAGTGACAATATTGGTACAAAGACAGACGCTAAAAACAGAAGCGAAATAGTGTAAAGCGCTCCTAAGTTTGGTTTTAGGCTTACTATCTTTGAATAGCCATATACTGCAAAAAAGCTTAGGGGGAAAAAGAGCGGCAACATATATCTATCTAGCTTCTTTGATGACAATGTGTAGACACCAAAATACCCTAAAAAGAATACAGTCATAACAACTGCAAAACTAATATACTTTGTGGTGATTAGTTCTAACACTTTATTTTTTATCTGGGTACGCTCTCTAATCTGTAGTACAAACTCAAACAACAGGTAGAAAAACACTCCTGTTAAAATAAAGGGCGATATTTTCATGAGAAGTGTAATTGGATAAAAAAGTATACCGGGGTTTTCAGTCTCCTCACCAAAATAGATTTGCGGATGCCCCTCCTCCACACCGATCTCAAAGCTTCTGGTAAACATTTTATCTAACACATCTATAGGAGAGACCCACAAAGCGGGGAAAAGAATCACAAAGACAAAAGCAAAAGCTAAAATATAGGTTGAGTAAGTCTTTAGAATTGCGCGTAGGTCAACCTTCGTAACAAGCAAGGTGTAAAGCAATAAAGTCGAGTTAAACAGTACAACACCAACTCCAACACTCCGTGTAAGCACTGTAAGTGCGCTGAACAGCCCGCTAAGTATAAGGTACTTCCTATCTTTAATTGTAACCATGAGATAGCCAGTAATTAATGCGAGCATGACTAGTGAGGTAAAAAGAATATCCATATGCAGCACTTTTGCATTCCCAAGAAAGAAAGGTTCAGTATTCAAAAAGAAGACGACTAAGAATGCTTTGTTAAAGCCGGTTATCTTAATTAAGAAAAAGATTGTAAGCAGTGCGAGTATCAGGTTAACACTAATAAGCGAAAGCTTTGCTACTGTGTGAAACAGCACGTAAGTGTCAGCTGTATACACAGTACCTACAGAAGTAAATTGTTTCACAATCTCAACAGGAACACCTACAATCCACATTAAAGTCACACCGGGATGATAATGCTGGTAAGTTAAGCTTAGATCCCCGCTTTTAAGTCCTAACACGAACTGCTCTGACCTTTTATGCCAGTTAACTGCGTCAGGGTTAAGTTCATTCACCCCAAGATACGGAATATGGAGAATTAAATAGACTGCAACAAATACAAGACTTAGCAGAAAGTACTTATTCTTTATCCAGCGCATAAAACACCCCTCCGATCAGACTTACTATTAATCTAAAAAAGTGGTACACAAGAGATGCGCTAAGAGATAGCGGATTTGACACCCCTACAAGTGCAAACAAGTTCATATACAAAAAATCTTGAACCCCTACTCCGTTGATAGATGGAATAAAAAATCCAGCTAATGTGATTATCGGTATAACAGCTAATGCATACAGAAAGCTTGGATCAGCACCAACAGCTAAAAATGCATAGTACTGAGTAAGTACTGCACACATTTGCACTGGAAATGAGGTAGCTAAAGCTGAAGTTAGTAAATTTCTGGACGTTTTATAGGTCTTAAGAGCGTTGTACAACTTCTGGACTACCGCCACTTTTGGGGCAAAAAGTTTTAAAGAAGCAAAGAATATTAAGGTTGCAACCCAAAATCCAATTAAGCCTAGAAACATGATTAAATAAGCTAAGCTGCTGTTCCCTACAATACCCGTAATTAAAGTTAGCCAGTCTTGCCAAGTAAAAACTATACCGACATATGAAATGAGTACGAGAAGAACAAAGCCTGTAAATCTATCCATGAAAGTAGAGGTGAAAGCACTTACAGTATCATTTGTTTTCTTACCAAGTTTAAATACCTTGTAAGAATCTCCTCCAATACTTGTAGGTAAAAAATTATTAAAAAAAGATCCCTTGAAATAGAGCTTTAGAAAATATGTAAGGCTAGGTTTATTTGCACCTTGGTATAACTCACGCCATCTTAGTGTACTAATGACGTAGTTGATAATAATCAGGATTGCCATGAGGAGGAAGTAAACAGGGTTAGCTTGCCTTAAAAGTCTAGCAGTAGAATCAATATCTACCTGTCTTAAAACAAGAACTAGAAAACCAGAACTTATAATAAGTTTGAGAAGTAATTTTTTCATGCTTTGTGCTTTGTCTGCAGCAAACCTTTAATCTCTGAAAAAGATATAAATTTTAATGCATTAACAGTATATATAAACACAGATGTGTAAATGGCAAAGACTAAAAGCTTTGCTAATAAAAGATACCAAGTTATTGAAACTTGCATAACATAAGAATCAAACAGCTTGCCGGTTTGAGAACATACAAAGATAAGTAGGATCAGAAGTAGGTGACCTAATGTGAAAAAGCGTAAAGAAAGTTTTTTATACCCAAAGTAGGTCATAAACATAAAACAAGTAAGAGCCCCGATAAATAGAGAGGTCGCCATTGCTAAAAGTGGCCTATCGAGTAGTATAAACTTGAAGATAACAAAATACGCTAGTGCTGTTCCTATCAACAAGGAGGCGTAGCTGATTATTAATTCCATCATCATCTTTGCAGGCACAAAGATACTTGATTTGAATATGTTTACAAATGAATACAGTACAAAACCAAACATAATTGGTACTATCAGATCGATCGAAAATAGATACTTGTCTTGAAACAGCAAAGTAATAATCTCAAATTTCCAAAAAAGCGCTCCCATGGCAATGAAGCTTACAATAACAAACAGCTTATTATAATTTGGAATAAACAATCTCTTAAACTCAACGCTATCAAGCGAAAACTGCTTGGAAAAAACTGATAGATTAACATCAGTCACTGAATCAGAAACCGTCATAAGTTTTGCGCAATATAGAAGAGCCAGGCTAAAGTAACCTATCTGCGCAGTGTCTAAATGCAAACCTAAAACAAGAGGGCCTATGCCTTCCCAGAATGTAAAGATTATCTTTACAGCGTATACCCCAAGGCTAATTACAAACACTGCTTTTGAAATAGATTTAAATTCACTAAGTGATGGAAGCGCAAAGCTTCGTCTTAACGGCCACAGCGCTAGTATACCTAATATGATTGAAGCCAGCGTGTTAAATAAGAGAGAAGCATAAAAATAGCCATTTGCGCGGTACAAATAAACCATAGGTATAAAAATACAAACATTTAGTACGGCAACGACTATCTGATATGTGAACAGTAGTTTAAATCTTTGCATAGCTTGGATTAAAGAATTAAACAAACTCTGAATATTTTGCACAACCAAAATAACTGCAAATATTTTTAACGGTAGAACTGCTTCCGGAGCAGAGTATTTTCCTATCGCTAACTTCTCTGCAAAAAGAAACAAACCAAAGGCCATTGGAAAGCTTATCAAATACTTTATAAGAATAGAGGTAAAGAGTATCTTACTTAAATCAGTGTTTGTATTGGTACTCTTAGACATCTCTCTAGTACTACCTGAAGCCAGTCCCAAATTTTGAGTTACACCAAACGTTTTACCAATAGAATTTGCAAGGCTAATTACACCAAACTCACCTACAGTAAGTATGGTTGGAATAATGACACTAGAGACCATGCCTATAATTTGTGAGACTACGCGAGACAGAAAGCTAATTGTTTGCCATCTGCCTAATTCTTTCACTTTATCTCTACCTCTCCCAAAAAGACGCTACGTGTTTTGATTTGATTTGTAATTCCAACAAAAGCACGATATTTTCCAGGTTCTACAAACTTTGGAACTGCTAGGTTGATTTGCTCCTCGTAATACAATCCCTCACTCCAATCAGCTAAATTACTTAGGCCAAACGAAGGAATATTGGCAACCTGATATAGTTCATCTGTTTCAAGATTTACAAGTGAAACAAACGCAAAGTAATCATCTAGCCTATCATCTCCTTCTTTTGTATATACAAACCTTGCATCGTGATTGCTGCCAGCTACTAACAACTTAGGAAAGTCGTAATCAACTACCGATAGCCCCATTGAAATAGGGTAATCTACAGTTTCTTGAAATCTATAATATTCTTGGATTGGAAGGCGTTGAGTCTTGTTATGAGGACCTACATTCTCGAATACAAAGAGATTGCCACACGCACTAGTTAATTCGTAGTTGGGATTTTTGATCAGATCTCCTACTAAATCATTTACAAGTGTTCGATCGATATCCAGTATCTTAAATACCTTTTGTGAAAATATATCTGCAATAACTACATCTGCTTTTGTATACAGTGCCGGAAAAATGGCGTATGTTTCACGTAAAGCTAAATGAGCACCCAAATAATCAGGCCCGGTAATTGACTTTGTTTCAGGTATTGAAACAACAATTTTGGCTGCGCAATTACGATCTTTTGTATCCATATGAGGTATCCTCACCTGTTCACCAATAGAAGCCTCTTTGTACAATCTCAACCACTTTTCTTCGTTTTCAATTGCAAATACTTGTGTGGCATTAGCAAGCCTTCTTTGCACTGATTGGAAAAACCACAGATATATCGGATTCTCGTATTTCCTAGAGTACCCTATTGTTGAAAGTAGCAACAGTGCAGAGACTGTTATGATTGTGTAACTCTTTCTGACATTGAAAAATCTTTTTAAATAGCGTGAAAAGTATGAAATAAAATAAATTGTAGCTATAAATAATACCGGCACAATCATCGATACACGGTGATTATAAACCTCAGCTGTCCCTATACCCGACTCAGTAGTAAGGTAGTTAATCATAAAATCAGGCGCAGAGATAAGAAGATGGAACGGAGCAAAAAGCGGAGCATACAATAGCGGCTCCATAGTCATTCGAAAGTTTGTTAATTTATCACCTCCAAAAAATACCTCAGTTGTTTTAGCAGGATTTAAAACAATACCAAGTGCGATCGCTGAATACGTATCTCCAAACTCAGAGTATCTACTTAAAAAGTAGTTTTCTTTACCCACATCTTCAAGTAAGTTCTGGTCAATAGATAGTTCTTTCGAAAACTCTATAAAACCATCAACTCGATATTTTGCATAATGAGGAATTATCACCATAAAAGATATTACAAACCAGACAAGCCCAAGAGATATAAGATACATACCATATCTTAGATTCTTCCTGACAAGTGCTATGAATACTCCATACATTAGAATATACAAAGAAAGCTGTTCTTTCCCCATAAGTGTAAGAACAATCATTACCCAAAATACTATCCTTCTTTGCTTTGAAAAATTTTGCTCCCAATGCATGCGCTCAAATACATAAAATGCAAGAATAAAGAATGGTAGTACAACGGTAACACCGTGATACCCTGTCCAAGCAAGAAGAAAACCAACCGCTGGATAAAAAAGGAAGGATACACCAAGCAAAAATGCAGCAAAATTAGATTTAAGTATAAATGCAGCGAGTTTATATATAACTAGTGATGTTGATAATACGAGTAAAATCTGCCCAAAGACTAAAGTTAAAGAATGCGGAAACAGTGCAAAGATTGGTAAAAAGATAACTAGAATGGGATCGACGTGGCTCATTGCCCACCTTGGTAAATTAGTTCCAAAGTAATCTGTTAGATACATAAATTTACCATTTAATGTATACCAAGCCATTTGACTCATATTCCCTAGATCGAATTTACCAAAGTCGAAATTGTTGTATCTAAAAATATTGATTTTCACACATATAGCAAAAACTAATGCGTTAAATAGAACTAATAGCAATATAAAGATCTTATTTGAGTGTTTTGTGTAAAATTCTTTAAACATCAATTGACAAACCTATATTTCAATAATGCTGTTACTGCTGAAACGCCATCTCTCCAAGTTATCTTTTTACCTTCTGAGTGAGAGCGCCCTCTATAACTAATGGGTACTTCAATAACTCTTAACTTAGACTTTAGAATTTTTGCTGTTATTTCGGGTTCGAAATTGAATCTATTTGATTCAATTTTAATACTTCTTAAAAACTTACCAGGGGTTAGCTTATAGCATGTCTCCATATCAGTGAGCATGACACCAAACAGAATATTTGTAATCAAGGTTAGAAATT
>CAZLZI010000034.1:0-11543 GCA_964563965.1 uncultured Candidatus Saccharibacteria bacterium | reverse complement strand
TGTTGAGATACCGGCATTTTTCTCAGAAAAAAGCGCCAGATTTTGAACGGTTGCGTCTGAATGTTCTATTCCCATTGTATAATTTTACTTATGTTCCACAAATTGTGCAATACCACACAAACATTCCCCGAAGACTAAAAGTTATGTATAATCTAGCAGTTATGTTTGATTTACATTCTGCATACAAACCAACCGGTGATCAACCTAAAGCAATAGAAGATTTAACTAACTGGGTACTGGAAGGCAAGAGACACCAGGTACTACTCGGAGTTACGGGTTCCGGTAAAACTTTCTCAGCAGCAAATCTCATTAAAAATGTTGGTAAACCTACACTAATAATTTCTCACAATAAAACTCTTGCTGCTCAGTTATATCAAGAGTTTCGCGAATTCTTCCCTAAAAATGCAGTTGAGTATTTTGTTAGCTATTACGATTATTACCAACCGGAAAGTTATATACCTCAGACTGATACATACATAGAAAAGGATTCTGCAATTAATGAAGAGATAGATAAACTGCGCTTGTCTGCAACAACCTCTCTGATGACACGCCAAGATGTAATTATAGTTTCTTCAGTTTCATGCATATATAACTTAGGGTCCCCTGCAGAATATTCGAAGATGGCTCTTGAGATTAAGTCTGGTATGAAAATGAGACAGAAAGACTTGCTGATACGACTGTCTCAAATTTATTATGAACGCTCTGAATTTGACTTTAAACGCGGTACTTATAGAGTAAGAGGAGATGTTATAGATATTTATCCGGCATACATGGATTTTTGTATCCGCATTGAATTCTTTGGAGATACTGTTGCATCCATAGATTTCTTTGAACCCTTGACTGGTAACCTTATTAGACCAACTGAGCTAGTTGATAAAGGTGGTCTAAGTTTGAACAAATCCACAACACAAGATGAACAGACTTTAATGCTGTATCGAATGAAAGAAGGTGGCTTTGCCTATATTTATCCTGCAAAACATTACATTGCTCCTCAAGAGGGAAGAGAGACGGCATTTAATCAAATTCGAACTGATCTGGACATTAGGCTGCGGGAGCTTAAAGATAGTGGGAAAGTGATTGAAGCGTACAGACTTGAGCAAAGAACAAACTATGATTTAGAAATGATGCAGGAGATAGGTTATTGCAAAGGGATTGAAAATTACTCACGGTACTTTGATGGTAGGCCGGTTGGTGGAACACCTTATACTTTACTAGACTTTTTTCCTAAAGACTTCCTTCTTATTGTGGATGAATCTCATATAACAATTCCGCAAATTAGGGGAATGCATAATGGCGATAAGGCTCGGAAACAAACCTTGATTGATTATGGTTTTAGATTACCTTCAGCGCTGGATAATAGACCACTTAATTTTAATGAATACTTATCAAAGATTGGTCTCTCTGTATATACGAGTGCAACTCCTACTGATTGGGAAGTTTCAATGGCAGAAGACCGAGTTACAGAACAGCTGATAAGACCAACAGGGATTGTTGATCCAAAAGTTGAAATTCTACCTACTAACAATCAAATCCATGACTTGTTAGCTAGAATTAAAGTTCGAATTGAAAGACATGAAAGAGTACTTGTTACTACACTCACTAAAAAGATGGCAGAAGAACTGGCTGAGTTTCTTATGTCGCAAGGTATTAAAGTTACTTATCTGCACTCCGATATCCATACACTTGAAAGAACATCGATCTTAGATGATTTACGCAAAGGCAACTATGATGTATTAGTTGGCATAAATCTTTTACGAGAGGGTTTAGATTTACCCGAAGTTTCGCTTGTTGCCATTCTTGATGCTGATCGTGAAGGCTTTCTTAGGTCAAGATCATCTCTTATCCAAATTATGGGTCGTGCCGCTCGGCATATTCTAGGAGAAGTAGTAATGTATGCGGATAACATAACGGATAGTATGTCTTCTGCAATTAACGAAATAGACAGAAGACGCGTTATTCAAATAGAATATAATGCGTCTCACAACATTACCCCTATCTCAATTTCTAAACCTATAAGAGCAAAGCTTATCGATGCACAGGTTGAGGAAAGCGGGAAGAAGGGTAAAAAGGGTAGTAAAGTCGAGGAAATTGACTATGCTAGCTTACCACCAAAGGAGTTAACCAAGCATATTAAGAAGCTCGAAGAAGAAATGCGCTATGAAGCGGAAATGCTGAACTTTGAGATGGCAGCAAGTATCAGAGACACATTAAAAGACCTTAAAAAGCTTCTTGCATAGGCAGGAATCCTTAAAAGTATTGACACTCCAGCCTTTACATTTATCATATGTTCAAGAACCTCTTCTTGCCCTATAATATGACCTCTAGTATGAAAAAAACATTGATGTATAACATAATATATAAGCCCATACTCACATTCCTCTTATTCTGTGTATCTGTGGGCATGACCCTTGAGTCTGTCTGGGACATATATACAAGCTTTGCTGTTCGCATTGTTGACGCTTGTTATCACTTGTTTAAACTTAGTCGTAGGTTGCTTAGTTCTTTTATACATCAAAGCATTACTTTGCCAAATAGAGCTGTTGCTAAACTTAAGAGTTTTTCTGCAATTTCTTTTAAAGTTCCTGCATTACCTAAAATATCGACATTCAAAACTCACTATGTACGTAGAAAAGAAGTCACTACTGAAACTCACAAGAAGAAAAGAGCCACTAAAATCAAATTGTCGAAAAAAAATGTTAGACGAGCTAGGTTGTCAGCATTTCTATTACGGTCCAAATATTTTATTTTAGGTGGTGCTTTTACTATTATTTCTGTTCTTGCTCCATTACAAGTTTTTGCATGGTTTAAAGACCTACCACAACCCGAATTACTTCTTCAACCTAATAGAAACTCAACAAAACTTTTTGACAGACAAGGCAGACTTTTATATGAGATTTATAATGATAAACAATTTGAATACATTGCACTAAATAAAATTCCCGATGAGCTTGTTAATGCAACTATTGCCATCGAAGATGATGAGTTTTATACACATCCTGGTATAAGACCTTTAAGTATTATTAGAGCTGCCAAGGCCACATTCTTAGATTCTGAAATCCAAGGTGCTTCAACCATTACACAGCAATTGATAAAAAATGTCTTGCTTTCTCCAGAACAAACTTATACACGAAAAATAAAAGAAGCAGTCCTTGCTCTTATGGTTGAGAAAAGATTTTCAAAAGATCAGATTATTGAACTCTATCTAAACAACACACCCTATGGAGGAACTGCTTGGGGAGTGCAATCTGCCTCAAAGAAGTTTTTTGGCAAAAATGTATGGGATTTAAGTCTTGCGGAAAGTAGCATGCTAGCAGGACTCCCCCTATCGCCAACCGCCTATTCACCCTTTAATGATTTTGAAAAAGCAAAAGCGCGACAATCTTTTGTGTTACGCCGCATGTTGGATCTAGGCTATATTACTAAAGACAACTATCGTAAGGCGCTTGACGAAAAAGTAACACTAACATCTCAAAAAGAATACATAAGAGCACCCCACTTTGTTAACTATATACGTGATGAACTAGTTGATAGATACGGTCAACGCATGGTTGAGTTTGGCGGCCTAACTGTTAAAACTACCTTAGATCTTGATTTACAAGATAAAGCGCAGGAGATTGTTACCACAGAAGTAGATAAGAGTGGTGATTTAAACATCTCAAATGGTGCAGCTTTAGTTCTTGATGTTGATACGGGTGAGATTCTAGCTTATGTAGGGTCAAAAAAATTCTTTTCGACTGATTATGATGGAGCATATGACGTTATAAGGGCGTATCGACAGCCCGGCTCTTCCATTAAAACTTTAGCATATGCTATGGCTCTAGAGAGTGGTATGACCCCTGCCTCTACTTTAAATGACTCTCCTTTATCAATAAATACTGGAACGGAAGTTTATACACCTAAAAATTATGACGGTGCTTTTCACGGTGTGGTTTCATTAAGATCTGCCTTGGCAAATTCTTATAACATTCCTGCAGTACGCTTGTCTGTTAAGCTTGGTCCAGATGCCATTATTGCAAAAGGCAAAGAAGCAGGATTAACTGGGTGGGAATTAGATGGCAGCTATGGGTACTCTGTTGTATTAGGAGGAAGAGAAACAAGACTGCTGGATATGGTAAACATGTATGCTATGTTTGCACGCCAAGGCACTTATTATCCGGTTACAGGTATTACTTCAGTTAAAGATGCGAATGGCTTTGAGATATACAAAGACATTAGGCAACCAAAAAGATTATTTAGTGAGGGGGTTGCATATCTTGTTTCCCAAATCTTATCTGATAATGTTGCTAGGACACCAGCCTTTGGACCTGCGAGTCAGCTAGTTGTTGATAGCAGAAAACATGTAGCTGTTAAGACTGGAACTACTGATCAGAAGAAAGATAACTGGACAATTGGCTATACTCCCAAATATGCTGTTGGGGTTTGGGTTGGGAATAATAATGGCGATCCCATGAGTCAAAACCTGGCGTCAGGTTTGTCAGGTGCTGCGCCCATTTGGAATGGGATTATGAAGGACTTACTTGCAAACCAGCAAGATATCCAGTTTACTCAACCCGGAAGTGTAGTTGCAAAGACGTATAGTGATTGTAATCTGTCCGAGTATTTTATTGAAGGTACAGAGCCAAAATCCGCTTGTATCAAATTGAAAGGTAAGAATGATAGCACTAACAGACGTTAAAAATGTATTTACAACGGTAATGACAGATTTGAAGAAGCAGAATGAGTATTCCACATGGAAGAATCTTACCCTCGGCCTAACCGTTGTACTTTTAGTTGTAATATTTTCTATTACTTATTTTAATAGACTTTCACAAAGTCTTGAAATTCAACCACTTTCAGCAGAACAAACCGCTTCTACTCAACCGAAGGTGCAGCCTCAAATAAGTACCAAGACACCCAAAAGTACCAAGGAGGAGAAAGTAACTGTTCAAGAGGGTGAGGGGTTATGGCATGTTGCTCTAAGAGTGTGCGGAACAGGGGAGGCATACTCAAAGTTAGCAGAAGCAAATAATTTAACCATCGATTCTGAAGTCTTTGTCGGGCAGGAGCTTCTACGGAAGTGTGACTAGGTTTTATCTTCACAAACCCGAACAAATACCGTATAATACTTCAGTGGCCGTTAGTTCTAATGACAAAATAATTATCAAAGGTGCAAGACAGCACAATCTGAAAAATGTTGATCTTGAAATTCCAAAGAATAAATTCATAGTCTTTACAGGTGTATCTGGCTCAGGCAAATCGTCTCTTGCCATGGATACCATATATGCGGAAGGGCAAAGACGCTATGTCGAGAGTCTTTCAGCATATGCCAGACAGTTTTTAGGTGTTATGGACAAACCTGATGTTGATAAAATAGATGGCTTATCTCCAGCAATTGCAATTGATCAGAAAACCACATCAAAAAACCCTAGATCTACAGTAGGAACTATTACCGAAATCTATGACTTTTTAAGATTGCTTTATGCTCGAGTTGGGCATCCTATGTGCCCTAATTGTGGCAGAGAAATAGCTCGCCAGAGTTCAGCACAAATTGCTGATGCAATATTATCAACTGTAAAAAACCATCCTGAGTTTAAATCGCAAAAAGGTGTAAGGTTTGTCATTATGGCACCTGTTGTTCAAGACCGTAAAGGTGAGTATTCAACTTTACTTGATAATCTAAAAAAACAAGGTGTTATGCGGGCACGTATTGATGGGGAGATGACAGACTTGAACGAAAGTATTGTACTTTTGAAAAACAATAAACACACCATTGAAGCAGTCATATCAAGACAAATTTTGTCCAAACACACTATGAAAAGTGAGGAGATGGAAAAGAATACTTACTCTAAAATTTTTGAGGCAGTTGAAACAAGTTTGCATTTAGGTAATGGCAATGTGCTATTTTCTTTAATATTAGATAGCGATTTCGATTTTTCTACAACACCGAAAGAATTTGAAGATCATATGTTTTCCGAAAACTTAGCTTGTCCCATCTGCAATATCTCACTTGCAGAAATCGAGCCTAGAACATTCTCATTTAACTCTCCTCATGGAGCATGTGCCGCATGTGATGGACTTGGAACACAATTAACAATAGATCCCATCACTTTATATAATCCAAGACTCTCCATTAACGAAGGTGGGTTTTATGTATGGTCTAACGCTTTTGACAATGATGGCTGGACTGCCAAAGTAATACAAGCAGTATCACAAGAATATGCTATTTCATTGTCTATACCCATTGGAGAGTTGAGTAAAAAACACATGAATATCTTGTTAAATGGTGTGGAAGAAGGAAAGAAGTTTCGTGTTGCATATAGAACGTCAGAAGGTAGAGAGAACACATACTTTGCTAAGTTTGAAGGCATAATACCTAATCTGCTTAGACGGTACAAAGAAACAAAATCGGATTTTATTAGAAGAGAAATAGAAAAATACATGGTACTTGAGCCTTGTCCTGTTTGTATGGGGGCACGTCTTAAGAAAGAATCTCTCAGCGTGTTAGTTGGTGGCAGACACATCTATGCAGTTACTCAATTATCAATTGATGAATTTGATCCATGGTTTCAATCGTTAGCTGACATTTTTAGCGAGAAAGAAACTATTATAGCTCAAACCATTCAGAAAGAGATTGCCTATAGAGTTACATTTTTAAAAGATGTAGGTCTTGGGTATCTCACACTAAGCAGATCTTCATCACATCTATCAGGTGGAGAAGCACAGCGTATTAGACTTGCCTCACAAATCGGTTCAGGATTATCTGGTGTGTTATATGTTCTTGATGAACCCTCGATTGGACTACATCAAAAAGATCAAAGCCGGCTTATAAAAACACTCAAGCATTTACGCGATATTGGTAATACAGTCCTAGTAGTTGAGCATGATGAGGAGACGATGCTTGAATCTGATTACATAGTAGATTTTGGACCAGGGGCAGGGGAAAAGGGTGGCAATGTTATTGCCCAAGGTAGCCCACAAGAAATTATAAAAGATAAAAACTCAGTAACTGGCGCTTATCTTTCTGGCAGAAAAAAAGTTGGTGCGGCTTTTGAAAAATTGAAACTAAACGAACTTGATATCACAACCAGTACAAAATCCATTGTCGGTGAACATTTAATACTCACTGGAGCAAGTGGTCGCAATTTGAAAAATGTTTCAGTAGATCTGCCTCTAGGCAAGTTTATATGTGTAACTGGTGTTTCTGGCTCTGGGAAATCGACATTAGTCATGGACACACTACATAGAGCATTAAGGCAAGAATTTGGTTTAAAAAATGATGAAAAACCTGAGCCCTTTAAGGTCTTAAAAGGTGTTGAACATATAAACAACGTGATAGCAATTGATCAGTCTCCCATAGGTAGAACACCAAAGTCCAACCCTGCAACTTATACTAAGACCTTTGACTTAATAAGAGATTTATATGCCAAAACTGAAGAAGCACGTATTCGTGGATACAACCAAGGAAGATTTAGCTTTAATGTTAAGGGCGGGAGATGTGAGGCTTGTCTTGGTGAAGGACAACTAAAGATTGAAATGCAGTTTATGCCTGACGTGTATGTTAATTGTGAAGTGTGTAATGGGAAAAGATATAACCGAGAAGCACTTGAAATCTATTACAAAGGTAAGAATATTGCAGATGTTTTGGATATGACTGTGGAACATGCGCTTGAATTTTTTGCCAACATCCCGCCTATAAGGCGGAAGCTTGAAACCATCTACGATGTTGGGCTTGGCTATATGCGACTTGGTCAACCCGCGCCTACTTTATCAGGTGGTGAAGCCCAGCGGGTGAAACTAGCGCATGAGTTATCAAAACGGCCGTTAGGGTCAACTTTCTATATTCTTGATGAGCCGACTACCGGATTGCACTTTGTTGATTTAGAAAGACTGATTGCAATTATCAAAAGACTTGCAGCAAAAGGCCATACTGTACTTGTTATTGAGCATAATCTAGATGTCATTAGAAACAGTGACTATGTTATTGATCTTGGCCCCGAGGGTGGCGTAGACGGCGGGAGACTCCTGTTCTCAGGTCCTTTACATGAGTTATTAAAACAAGAAGAATCGTACACGGCACAAGCGCTACGACAAATGCGATAAAGTAAAAGACTATACTTTGTCTGATATCCCCAAACAGATAGGTATATGACTTGCTCTCTGTAAATACCATTTTGTCTGACGGAGTTAAATCACTCTGCTTAACATATATCTTTTTGTGAGCGTATGGCGGAAGCTCGACGCCATTTATTATTATAGTTCGATTGCCTGTGTTGGCAAAAAAGTAGGGCTTTTCTTGTTTAAGTAATCTTAGTGGATTTATGAGCATAGTTGGGTAAGTAACCACAGTAACTGCACTTGCCGTAAAACTCTCGTTAAGTGAAAACACGACTTCCACTTGTTTTTCTGAGCCGTCAATTTTATATGCACCTGCTGGTAATGGATAAACAGAATCCAATCCTTTACGAGCGAATACAAAATGATTGGTATCTAACCGGGTAAAGTAATCCAGCCCTGAAGTACTTCCCCATGTGGGATCTATGGCAATCCAGCCATACTTTGGATCATAAAATTCTGGCCATGCATGTAACACATCACCTGATTTAAATCCAATGGAAATCGGTTTGTTTGCATTCTCGCCTGAGAATGCATACCCATTTAATTCTCTTGCGGGTATACCCATGGCTCGTGCTATGGCGATAAAGGCATCGGTAAACTCCATACAAGCCCAACTGTTATCTTCTGTTAATGCTTTTAATGCTCCATTTCGTTCAATATACTCGTTTCTTACCAGATTAAAATCGTACTTAAGGTTTTGCCCTACATAATCATAAATTGCTTGCGCATTCTCACTTACTGTTTTATTTGGGTCTTTAAGCTTATTTGCAATTTCTGCAATCTTAGGATGTTCTACTTCCCAGTAGAGATCGGGTTTGGTATAAGCGCTAATGAGTTTTGGTGGCATCTGGTTAAATTTACCTCCGAATGAAGGCACAATCTGTTTCCCAAAGACTTCGGCGTTGCCAGTAGCTGTAATAAATAGTTTTTGTTTAGGCCCAAGACGATACTGCGCGAGTTGATTACCATCCGCATCTATTACTATATTATAGGGCTTTGGTGTTAATTCCTTATAAGCAACTGTTTGCCTATCTTTCAAGTAGGGTGGGAGTGCTATTTGCATATTTTTTGTAAAATAGGAGTCATTTTGCAAAATGTAATCAAGTTTAAAATTTAAGAGTTGTTTCTGACCAAAAGCTGCATCAATGCCAATGTTATTTAAAATAACTTTATTAAAATAATATGTTGTGGAAGTCGCATCCTCATCTTGGGACAGTGGGTTGGGGGAAACATAGATAACAGGGCCAAAGCTTTTGGGGACGATAAGCTTTATATTGTATTCATCAACTAAGTCTAGATTTTGAATCTTAGGGATACTTATATTTGTAACATCTCCGACTACTCCTGCTATGTCCTTTGTTTTATATGTGATTGTAAAGTCTTTAGATTTAAACTGCCCGATAGCAAATTCTGAAAAGGTAGCTTTTATTACAGTCTTATCACTGTCCGTCTCAACATCCAAGGTTATATCTTTATCATCTCCCTTAACTTGCACATCACTTATCGTAAGTTGTCTTATAATTAGAGCATAGTCAGTTGCTATCACATCTTTTTCTTGATTGGTTATTTTTATATTTTGCTCTATTAAAGCTTCATTGCTAGGCAGTATCTCATACGTTGTGTTATAGGATGTGCTGAATTCACTGGCAAATGCAGTGGAAGGCAAACTTGCTATAAGTAATATGAAGAGCAGAATTTTCATGATTTTTATTAGTTTACCATTAATTGTAAAATAGGTGGGTGGATTTAAAAACAAAAGTAAAAAACCTTCCTAGCGTACCAGGTGTATACAAGTTCAAGAACATTTTGGGAGAGATTATATATATTGGCAAAGCTAAATCTCTTAAACATCGAGTGAAGTCATACTTTGTATTAAATATCGATAAAGACTCAAAGACATATCAACTTGTGCAACACATCCATGACATCGAATACATTGAAGTATTCTCAGAGTTAGAAGCTCTTATACTCGAAGCATCCCTAATTAAGAAACACTTACCTAAATACAATATCTTGCTGAAAGATGACAAGTCATATATCTATATTGTAATTGACAAAGGACAGGTGATAAGAGAAGGAACTAAAGTAACCATTCCGCGGGTTGTGCTTGCTCGAGAGCGAGACCTGTTGCCCGGTACACTCTTCTATGGACCATTTACTAGTTCCGAAGCAGCTAAGAGTTTATATAAAACGCTTAGGAAGATATTTCCATTTAGAGATTGCTCATCTGCTAAATTTGAGAAATATCGAAAAGCAAAACGCCCATGCTTATATGGCTTTATTGGTTTATGCACAGCACCATGTGTCAATACCGATCTTACACGTTATAACAATAATATTCTGCAAGTTAAAAAAATACTAAATGGTCAAACCAATGCGCTTATTTCAGACTTAACAAGACAAATGGCTAAGTTATCTAAAAGTGAGGATTTTGAAAACGCGGCGCAGGTTCGTGATTTATTGCGGAAGTTTACTTATGCAAAAGAAACATTTCGAGTACCACAGTCGTACATCGACAATCCATATCTTGTCCAAGATATTATGGAGCAATCACTTGTTGCTTTAGTTGAGGCGATACCAATCCTAACTAAACCCCCCAGAGTTATTGAATGTTACGATATTTCAAATCTCTCGGGAAAAGAAGCTGTGGGGTCGTTAGTGTGTGCCGTAGATGGCAGAATAACTAAAGCTAACTATAAAAAGTTTAGAATTAGATTGACCAATACCCCTGATGATTTTTCCATGCTTGCTGAGGTGCTTACTCGCAGATTAAGCAAAGGTATTAAACAGGTTCCTAATTGGGAACTGCCAGACCTGCTACTAATTGATGGAGGGAAGGGTCAAGTTTCCACTATTCTTGAGGTACTTACGCAGCTTGAGTTAAGTATTCCGGTCGTTGGTCTTGCTAAAAAAGAAGAGAAACTTATTTATCATGATGGAACTGCTTTTAAAGATATTGTGCTTGATCGAAGAAATGAAGGTTTAAAATTGGCACAGAGGCTTAGAGATGAAGCTCACCGATTTGCGCGTGCCTATCATCATAAGATTCGTGTTAAGAGCATAGAAGATCAAAAAGAATAATAGTATACTTTTGAGGTGAAGAAAATCTTAAAAACCTTTGTCTATACTTTCATTGCGTTTTACTTTACCCGTGTCCTTATTAACGCCTTCTTTTTTTCTGGCGATGTGCTATATGGGTATTTACTGGTTATTTTTGCACTTGCTCTTGTAAACTTTGTATTTCCGCATCTAGCGTCTCTCTTATCACTTCCTTCTAAAGGACCTTTTGCCTTCATTTTATCGAGTGGCATTATGTTTGTAATGCTGTATTTACTATCTGCCTTTCTCCCACAATTTGATCAAAGTGTGGGCCGTATTCCGGATTTGATAATTTTTGGCTTTGTGATACCATCTATTGGCCTTACCCAAATGTGGGCTTTACTAGCATC
>CAZLZI010000033.1:0-11582 GCA_964563965.1 uncultured Candidatus Saccharibacteria bacterium | reverse complement strand
CCCATACTAGCAACTCTATCCTAGAAAAAAAGCGCCAGATTTTGAACGTTCTCCATTCAGACGGAGAGCCAAAGGCACTAGTGGTAGCTGGACCAGTACTTACAATAGTACCTAGTCCAGTCGAAGCAGGTGTGTTAAACCAAGCCGGAGCTTTCACTACGGCTAGAACAGAGGACTTGTTTGATGCTGATGGAAATCATGTTGAGACAAGGCCTTCAGGCGACGGGCTTCGGGAAGAAATCAACACACTACTTACAGGAAGACCTTAAATCTTCTATTTAAAACTGCTTAGGTTTCTAAATAGTTAAATAGCACCTATTTTATCGAAAATTCAGCACCAGTGAGAACAGTCTGATCACCATACACAAAGTTTATGAGACTTTGATATGCTTCAGTTATTAAGTATTCTGCTTGATCTTGCTCCCCTGTGTATTCAAAATCAATAGGAATAGCACCAAGTTTAGAGTCGAGGTCGTATGGAGCTGTCCACTTTGTAGAGCCATCTACTATACCAAAGCTACCTTTAGTTGAAGTATCAAACCACATGGATGTCTCACCAGTAAAATACGGCTTACCAAAACTCGTAGTAGTTTTGGGTGAATGCCTAAAAGTAGTTTGAATACCTACGCTTTCTTGCCTATATGTTCTTCGATCACCAACTTTATCCCTACCTCTTACCGGTTTCCCATCCAGTCCCTCAACCTCCGGTCGCCAAAGCCTATCATCGCTTAAAGAAATATTTCCTCCACGAAGAAATACAGCTCGTTCAATGTGCATAGTGGTAGGAACTCCCGCAATATCTGGAGCAATATCAGCCCGTGTTGTTTGCACCCTCCAGAAAGGATCTCCGTAATTTACATAATCTATTTTACAATAATGAGGGGTAGCGCCCTGAGGTGTTTCATTATTAAATACTGTTAGGTGAAAGGTGGCAAGCTTTCCAGTCTTTAGATCGTATGAGATGGTGAATTTACCATTGTATGCTTCGTCTCCTTTATATAAATCCACAAGTAACGTGGCGTTTAATGATCCTATGCTCTCTGCATCATCTCCCATAGACCTACTGGGCTCTATATCTATCAAACAATCAACTCTACTTGCTGTCTCGTGAATATCAGGCAACCCCGAAACTATCGCCCTATAACCTAGCTTAGTTGGAGCAACCTGCATCTCAGGCATATGTAATAAATCTTCATGGTATAAAGCAACCTCTCTATCCCCTAGTTGAACAGTACCTACTACATCATAGTGACGATGGTGCAAACTAACCGCTTCGGTTGAGGTCAAAGCATCTGCAGGTACTGCGGCATGGTGTCTTACACACCCTGTTTCTACAAGGTATCTCTCTACTACAGGAGCTATATCTGGGCGATACCCAGCATGTTCCATATAAGAGAAGTCTTTAGGTCTTATGTATGGGTGCATCGTTTTGCCATTCTAGCAATAATCCTTCATTTTGCAACTTTAAAACACTTGACAACTTCGTATTACTTTCGGTATTATAAAAGCACGAAAGAAACCCAAATATGAGCCCTGTAACTTTATATAAAAGACAAAGAGAAATACTAGATTACATATCACAATATATCCAACAAAATTCTACATCCCCTACTCTGCAAGAAATTGCCGATGCCATGAACCTATCATCACTAGCTACTGTGCATGAGCATCTCCAAGCTTTAGAGAAAAAGGGCATGATTAGAAGATTTGATGGTGCTGTTAGAGGAATTGAAGTTACTGATGATTTTGTTGGCGTAAGTGTTAATGGTATAGAACTGCCCCTTGTGGGATATATTGCTGCTGGAGAACCTATTGATGCGATAGAAAATCCAATTGATACAATTCTTGTATCCCCAGATTTAGTTTCCAAAGTTAAAAGATCATATGTTCTTCAAGTAAAGGGAGACTCAATGATTAATGAGGGTATTTTTAATGGCGACTATGTTGTAATTCAACAACAAAACACTGCAAACGATGGAGATATTGTTGTTGCACTCATTGATAACGGCTTTGCAACTCTTAAATCATTTTACAGAGAAAAAGACGGTAGGATTAGGCTCCAACCAGCTAATAACAAGATGGATCCTATTTTTGTAAATCCTGAAAATCTTAACATCCAAGGAAAAGTGACTGGCGTCATTAGAAAGTATTAATAAAGACCTAGTAATCATGTTAGTATTGATTTGTGACTGCCCCAAGTATTGAACTTTTATATACACAATACGGTAAAGAAAAGGTAGATAAAGCTGTTGAGTACATGCTGTATCGTAACCCATCTCCAATGCCTAAAACTGAAGTTGAAGGCAAACCCACTATCTACATCTTTCGACACGGTGAATCAATTGATAACAAAAACTTCATTTTTTCAGGCTGGAGAACGGCTACTCTTACTGCAACGGGTATAAACCAAGCTGCCGTACTGGCACCTCTGTTAAAAGATAAAAAGATAGACATGCTTATCTCCTCTCCTCAAGCACGAGCATACGACACTATGCTGATAGCTACCAGTATGAATCTAGGAGCTAGAAGTTTGAAGATTGAGACTGATAACCGAATAAAAGAAAGATGCTATGGCGTGCTTGAAGGTCAAAGCAAATTAGTTCAATACTTGGAAGACCCTATACTTACAGAAAAGATAAGACGGGATTATAACTACAAAGTAGCTAAAGGTGAAAACGTTGCTGAGGTAGTTGAGCGAGTTAAAGCTTTTTGTGATGAGATAGTTCCATTGATGAAAACCCATAATATAAATGTTGCAGTATCTTGTCATGGTAATAGTATCCGTGGATTTAGAAAATACTTTGAACCTCACCTAACTGAAACAGAGATAGCGCATCTGGAAACTCCATTAGGTCAAGATTATGAGGCTTACTCTCTGTAACCGGGGAGAGTAGAAGCTATCTCAAGTAATCTATTATACTTAGCTACTCTTTCTCCTCTGGCTGGGGATCCTGACTTCATAAACTCTGCTCCAACTGCAACTGCTAAATCTGCAATAAAAGTATCTTCTGCCGTATCACCTGATCTATGAGAAAGAATAATTGAGAGCTTATGTTCTTTTGCTAAATGGATGAAATCAAATGTTTCAGTTAAAGTACCTACCTGGTTAGGTTTTACAATAACCGCATTAATTAACTCTTTTTCAATCGCAGTTTTTAGTAAAGCTTTGTTTGTGACTACTAAATCGTCACCCACAATAAGAAGCTTTTTGCCAAACCTCTTATTAAATGTATGCCAAGATGCATATTGATTCTCATAAAAAGGGTCTTCAATATACATAAGCTCAAAGTCATGCATCAGACTAGCATAATAATCTGTTAGTTCAGTAGCAGTCATGGTTTTTGCTAAATCTGTTAGCTTATAGGTATGATTGTTATAAAATGAACCCGCCGCTACATCCAGACCAAAGAACACATCTTCACCCGGTATGTAGTTTGCTTTGATTGCTTCTTTTATAAATGTTAATGCTTTTGTAGGATCAAAGCCTTCAGGCGCAAAGCCCCCTTCATCCCCAACACTCACCTCCATAGTATGTTTTTCAAGGTAATCTTTAAGTAGATGGTAGGATTTAACACCAATATCAAGGGACGCTTCATATGTGTGTTTTGGCGAAGGAATGACCATGAACTCTTGAAACGACAGCCCATTGCGAGCATGTAAGCCACCATTTAAAACATTAAACACTGGGGTTGGAATACTTAGTTTTGCTTTAGTATTACGATAGGCTTTATAGAGTTGGTGGAGATATCTATATAATGGTAGTTTTTTGTTTGCAGCCCCAGCTTTTGCACAGGCAAGTGAAACTGATAGGATGCTATTGCCACCTAAGTTTCGTTTATTCTTACTGCCATCCATGGCAAGCATAGTTTTATCAATTTGAACTTGATCAAAAACCATAACTCCCTGCAAAGCTTCATTTAATGCGCTGGAAACAACATCGATTGCTTTAGCTACAGGTAGACTGATTGCCTCGTGCATGCCTTTTGAAGCACCTTCCGGAATGGTTTGCTCGCCTACTGAGCCATCTTCTAATTCCACTCTAGTAGAGATAGTCCAATCCCCTCGTGAATTTACAATCTTATGGCAGGTAATCTCTTTGATCTTTGGCATCGCTCATTTCTTGCTCTTTTGTTTCATCTTTTTTAGTTTTTTCTGTTCCACTTCGTAAACTATTCTCCGTGTTTTTTCCAAAACATCAGGACTAATAGAGACTGAAGTGACTCCCCAGTCTACAAGCATTTCAACTAGTTCTGGATACACTGACGGGGCCTGTCCGCAAATGGAGCAGGTAATCCCTCTTTTTTTACAAGTGGTAATAATTTTCTCAAGAGATTTCAAAACAGCAGGATCCATTTCACTATATGTATTTGCAACTTTTTCATTATCTCGATCAAGCCCGAGTGTTAACATTGTTAAGTCATTAGAGCCTATTGAAACTCCGTCTATTCCCTCATCAATAAAGTCATCAAGTAGAATAACATTAGATGGAATTTCAGCCATCATCCACAGCTTGAAGTTGCCACTTCTTCTAAGTCCATACGATGACAGCAGTTTTTTACATTCTCTCAATTGTTCCACAGTTCTGACAAAAGGCAACATAAGATAAAGATTCTTATAGCCTAGTTTATTTCGAACATGCAACATGGCATCTATTTCTAACTTAAAGACTTCATCATCAGCTAAGTATCTTGAGACTCCTCTAAAGCCAATCATTGGGTTAAATTCATCTTGTTCATATTTAGCACCACCTTTAAGGTTTTTATATTCATTTGTTCGAAAATCTGTTGCACGGTAAACAACTGGGCGAGGATTAAACGCTTTTGCAAATTTTTCCATACCTTCGGCTAGTTTGTGTGTAAATTCCAGTGATTGTCCATCTTCTATAAATTTCCTCGGGTGTGTGCCAATGTTTGCAATCATAAATTCAGCACGTAAAAGACCTACCCCATCTACTCTTCTCATAGCCATCTCATCAGCCAGTTCAGGTTCTGCCAAGTTCATATAAATTTTAGTAGCTGTTTTTATTTCTAAATCTGCCAGGGAAATTATCTTTTCTTTTTTATCGTTTACAGTGGTTACGTCCCCTTCGTATACTTTGCCGTCAAAACCATCAACGGTTATTATCTCCCCTACTGATAACATTGTTGTCGCATGCAATGACCCTACTACTGCAGGAATACCAAGTTCTCTACTGACAATAGCAGCATGTGAAGTCCTACCGCCCTTATCAGTTAGTATGGCTGCTGCTCGTCTCATTGCTGGAACATAATCAGGATTGGTCATTTCCGCAACTAAAATATCGCCTTGTTTGACCTTATCTATTTCTGAAGGTTCTTTAACAATTACAACACCGCCACTCGCAACTCCGGGAGATGCTCCAAGACCTTCGAGTAAAAGTTTAGGGTGTTTTGATTCATCCACCATCAAATCATCTGAATTATCTTGAAAAACTAGCGTTGTAACTGGCCTTGCTTGCACAATGTAAAGTGTTTTATTTTCCATCCCCCATTCAATATCCATAGGCATACCATAGTGTTTCTCCACACGCTCACCAATTTTAGCAAGTTCTACCACTTGTTTATCTGCCATTTTCTGCGCATCTTGAAAAGCATTTGACACAGGAGTATTACCACCTAAGGTAAATTGCCAAGTTTGCTTAGCTATATATTTATAAGAAATATCCCAGTTGTTCTTTTTGACGATATATTGATCGGGGGTTAGTTCTCCTGATACCACAGGCTGTCCAAGACCATAAGCAGCTTCTATGGAAATCTCACTTTTGTCATTTGTTAGAGGATTAACAGTAAACATAATACCTGAAATTTCAGATTGAATCATTAATTGAACGGGAACAGCAATACCGACTTTCATGTGATTAAATCCCTTGTCAGTTCTATAAAAGATAGCTCGTGATTCAAAAAGCGATGCCCAACACATTTGCACATGCTTAACTACATCTTCAAAGCCTTTAACGTTTAGATAAGTTTCTTGTTGACCGGCAAAAGACGCATCAGGCAAGTCTTCTGCAGTTGCAGATGAGCGCACTGCAACGAATCTATCATTTTCACCACATAGCGTGTGGTATGCTTTTTTTATTTCTGCTGCCAAATCTTTAGGCATTTCAGCAGATAAGATCGCAGTTTTGATCTTCTCAGATGCTGCCATTAAGTCTTTTGATTTGTTAACATCTAGCCCAGATAGTTCAGTTAGTATCTTTTTTTTGAGTGATGTTTTCTTTAAAAAGTCATAATAGGCTTTTGATGTAACCACAAAGCCATCAGGTACAGGGATATCTGCAGTGAACATCTCACCGAGATTAGCACCTTTACCTCCCACAAGAGGGATATCCATTTTGGAAATTTGGTTAAACAAGAGTATTTGGGCAGTTCTTTTATTCATGATTAAAGGATAGCACATTAGATGCTATGAATAGAAGATTTTTGCATTCGTAATTACCCCTAGGTCTGTAAAACCAAAGGGGGCTAACATTTGAAACAGTCTTTCTTTCAATAAACAGGCTTCTTCATACGTTTCGCCTTCAAGGCGCACACTAATATATGGTGAGGTGTTTGATGCTCTAATCAAAAACCAGCCAGTTTCAGTGATGTTTACTCTAATTCCATCAAGTGCAATATAGCTTTTGTATTTAAATTTTATATCTTCAAGTACTTGAGCTATTTTTGCTAAGATTACAAACTTCGTTTCATCAGAACAATCAACTTTAAGCTCAGTGGTATGATATGTTTTTGGAAATTCGTCTAGGAGGTTTGACAACGGTCGTTTATAAAATGACATTATTTCAAGTATTTTCAGTGAAGCGTAAATACCATCATCATACCCAAAGTAAGCATTGCCAAAAAAGAAGTGACCTGAAAACTCCCCACCTAGAACTGCTGTGTGTTTCATTTCTTGAACAAAGTATGGGTGTCCTGTTTTTATCATCTTAGGTACACCGCCAAAAGACGCTATTGCATTAAATAACTGTTGTGTTGATTTAACATCAAAGATGACCGTTCCCGCCTTTTCTCTAAGCTCGTATTTCGCAAAGAGCATGAGTAACTTATCCGAGTTATAGGTAGCTCCAGTACTATCTACGAGTCCAAATCTATCTGCATCCTCATCATAGGCAAAACCAACATCACAGTGTGCGTCTTTCATCTCGTGTGCAAGACGATCCATCATCATGGGATTTTCAGGGTCAGGAATTCCTAAGTCAAACCCACCTGCTATGTTTGCGTTGTTCAGCGTAATGTTTTGGTTAAGTTGTTTAAACAGTTTAGGAGCAATGTCAGAAGCAGAGCCATTACCAAGATCTAACATCACGTTAAATTTGTCAATAGGGCTAAATAGCTTTGCTAGATAGTCAATATACAAATAATTCAAATCTTGTTCCAAAAGAATGCCCTCACCTGTAACGAGGTTCTTCTGTTCTATCAGCTCTTTAATATGTTGAAGATCTTTACCATATAAAGGAAGGCCATGTTTATAATCAGGCCGCAGGCCATTAAACTCTTGCGGGTTGTGACTGGCTGTTACCATAATCCCTGCATCAAATGAGTTTGTACAGGTTAAGAAATGAATTACAGGTGTTATAGTTTGATTGATATACGTAACATTACAGCCACTTGCAAGCAATCCTTCCACAAAACTTTTAGCAAGCGAGGGAGAACTAGGCCTGTTATCTCTTCCTACTACAATATTTTTGAGTTGTTTAGTCTTAAAGAACGATCCAAAACCTTTACCTAACATTTCCGCAGTTTGTTCATCAAGTTCAGTTGGGTAAATCCCACGGATATCATATGTTCTAAATATGGAGTCAGTAATGTGCATACTAATTTACCACGGGCAACTTAAATCTAAAAACTGAGCCGTGTGGCTTATTATCTGAAACCCAAATTTGGCCACCATGCGCTTCAACTATACCTTTGGATATCACAAGCCCTAGCCCTGTTCCTTTTTCTTTTGTTTTCGGTTCGTGCAGCTGCATATATTTATTAAATAGTTTTTGTTTCTCTTCATCATCAATCCCAAGCCCCGTGTCCGCAATGCTAACTTCGACAAAGTCTTCCACTAAAGTCGAAGAGACATGAATACTGCCTTCCGAAGTAAATTTCAATGCATTTGAGATTAAATTGGTCAGTACCTGCTCAATTCGATCCCCATCAAAGTTAAACACACCGATTCTGGAATCAGTATCTACTGACAGAGTAATCTGCTTCTCTAATGCAATTGGCATAAAATCAGTGACTTGTTTGAGAATTAGCTTATTTATATCGGCCACTTTCTTAAGGATGGTGATTTTTCCTGCCTCTATTTTGGCAGAGTCTAATAAATCGCTAACTAAATTTAATAACCGTGTTGAATCATCTCTAATTTGGGTAAGCATTGTTGTGCTTTGGTCTTTTTCAAAACTATCCCCTCTTTTGATTAACATGTCAGAAGTACCTTTTATTATTGTTAATGGAGATCTTAGTTCATGGACAATCATTGAAAAGAAGTCATCTTTCATTTGATTAAAATTATGCTCATCAGTCCTATCATTTACTAGAATACCAGCAGCTTTTTTTGTTACCGTACTGTTTATGGGCACTATAGTAATATTTAAATATTTATCTTTAAATGAAATATTTGGAAAGTTTTTATGTATTTGTTTCTTAAAAACTTCAGCCAATGCTTCATCCAGAGGAATGATGTTTGAAAACGCGCCAACTACATCAAAGATTGTAGTGTCTTCTTTACTCGTTAGCCCCAGAAGACCTACACAGGTTGAATTAATTGCCACCACTGTAAAATCCTCCCGTATTAGCATCACACCAGAATCCATGTTATCTACCAAGACATCAAGCTTGGTTTTTTCCTCATCTATTAACTTTTTAAGCCGAGAGATTTCTTGAAAAACTCTTTGGATTGATTTCTGAACCAGTGTTATATCATTTTGAGAATAGAAGGCAATACGTTGCGAAGTAATTGTGAGAAAGCCTAGTGGAATATCATTGATAACAATCGGAATATCAATATACGAAGCCGGCAGAAATGTTAAGGCATCAGTTATAACATTGCCAGAGATGGTCTCTTCCATGGATGATTGAATCTGGAGAGAGGTGTAGTCTTGGAGTGTTTCATCTAGTAATTTAGCTTTAACTGTCTCAAGATAGGCACCCGAGACTTTTTCAAACATATGAAATCTAAATCTTAGTTTTGTGGGAGTAACTAACACATAAGACACAGCTGTAAAGCCAATGATAGAGGATAGAGACTCGACAAGTGTATCTAACACCAAAGGAACTTCAACCACATAACCGAATTTTTGATGGATAATATCAAGCAATTGAGTTTCATACGCTTGGTGTTTAAATTCCAATTCCTTAAGCTCAAGTGTTTTCTTAAGATTGGCTGTAGTTTTGACGTGTAAATAGTAGAAAAAAGCAAAAACACTAACTAAGAGGATTATGAGCAGTAACCAAATTAAAGTTAACGGCATCTCACATATTTGTCATTTTAACGACCGCATCTCCATTATCACCGAAAAGAGAAGCTATTTTCTCGGCAAGTTCGGAGGGCACTATTTTATATTTCATAACATAATCAGTCGCCCCAAGTTCAAGCGCAGTGCTTACATTCTCTTCACCACCGTAGTTGGTGAGGATTACAACTTTTAAATTTTCAAGTTCTTGTTGGGATCTTATGTCTCTTAAAATATCTAAACCATTTCTACCAGGTAATACAAGATCAAGTAATACTAAGTCTGGTTTCTGATCTTTAATGGTTTGAACTGCCAAAGCACCGTCAGAAACATTTGTTACTTTATAGCCCCTAGATTGTAGTTCGGTTCCATATAATGTGTAGAATTGGATATCGTCTTCAACAACTAAAATGCTTTTTGCCATATCTAAATGATAGTAGAATAACTTTTTAAGCGCAAGTATTTATACCTTAAAGCGGGAGTACCTGTTTCGCTCTTGCAATATTGTACCTACCTCTAACTGCAATACCATCAGCGCTATCTACATACACCAAAGGAGCAAGTGAGTTTTTACTTCTTAGTAAAACATTTGAATATGCAATCTTCAGCCGATTTGCAGCTAGTGAGTTTGTATCAATAGTTGAGCCTAGTTCAATTGCATTTGTATAAAGCGGTATACCCATTGAGTACGCCATCGAAGCTGCAGCAGCAACAATCTGACTTCTAACAGCGGCCGAGCTACTTACAGAATAGATCTGCTCAAGATGCATAGCTGGATCTCCATTGCCTTGATCTAGGAGTCTTACAACTGCACGAGCTAGATACCTACCCCCCGCAGTCTCTCGTACTGTCAAGATCTGCGTATTGGGATCTATGATATACGCAAGCAAAGCTTCATTTAGCGACCCTGTAAAATAGTGCTGGCAAGTAGGAAGCGGACGCGTGCCAACAAGGAGCGCTTCGTTAGCACCAGCACTGATGCTTATACTTAAATTAGCGACTTCTTGAGTACGCGATAAAGATTCAGACATCTTTGCACTTATAAGTCTTAGCGCATCTTGGCCCTCTGGACCTACAAACTCGCTTTCTGCAGCTTGATTAATTAAGCTTGAAATCGTTGAAACAGGCTTCCCATCATGATAATAATACCCGCTAACTATTTCTTCTGAAGTCAGGTTATAAAGCTTAATCAAAGATCTTTTCGCACGTAATCTCTTCACATCTGAAACCAAAGATAATCTCGTTAGTTCAATTTCTTGGATTCGTGACCTATCATCCTGAGATTTTGCCTCTCTTAACTCTGAAGATACTTGGCTTATAGTGACTCCAACTTGTGTGATCAAGCTATCTAAACCTTCAATGTCGTCTCGGTAGCTTTCAAGACCAAGAGATGCAAAGTGACGTACTTCTCTTTCGAGCGTCTGTCTTAAATCATCAAGTAACTCTGTGGTAGTACCAACTAATTGTTCTGTCACGTTTGTTGATAACCCCACTCTCCAAACATCGTAAGATTGCATTGTCATGTTGCGAGGCAAAAGTTCACTGTCTTTAAATTGTTCAAAGCTATCAGCTGAAACCGGAAGCCTGTATTGATAAAGATCTCCATTGATACATGACTTAAGCACCTCTCGCATAACACCTACGTAAGGCGGCTCTTCTCTATAATTTAGTGTGTATGCAACAAGAGCTTGTACAAACTCAGGGTCATCTGTAAATACTGATTCAGGAACCTTCGCGATGACACTTTCGTCAGAAACCGCTTGAATAACATCGTTAAGCATATATAACAGCCCTGCTTGCGGACTGTCATCTAGCTTCTCTTCATACTTACTTACGGTTTCGGGGTATTTTTGCTTTATAAGAGCCACCGAACCTATAAGATAAACGTTGCTAAGCTCTGTAGAGGAAGATGTTGTTTCTAAATTTAACATTCTAAGGCGCTCAGAATAACCCTCAGTCGTAATAGTTTGAAGAACATATGTGAGATTTGCCATTTCATTAATAGTTCGCTCATCTACACCATTGATATCGGTAGATGCAAGTCTTTTCTTAATTGTGTTAGGAATAACATCTGCGTATTTTTGCCTTGCCTCTGAATATACCGATTGTTTGGTTATAT
>CAZLZI010000032.1:0-11630 GCA_964563965.1 uncultured Candidatus Saccharibacteria bacterium | reverse complement strand
CATATTGGGTAACAGCCACTGCTTCATCAGTATCCGATGCCCCATCAATAAAGACGGTGATGATATCATTGGTTGAAGGCGGTGTTATTTGGCTTATCGTCCAACTGCCTGCTACCGTTGGTTGACTTTCAAACTGTAGATTGCCATTTACTGCATACTTAACTGTACCTGTATCTCCACAGTCAGTTGTCTGATCAAAAGCATCACATGACCCTGTTATATCTAGCGAATCATCATATTCGACTAATAGCCAAAGCGTTGAAACCGAGAACACATTTGTACCACCGTCAACCTGTAGTCTTAGGCCTACTTGAGTATTATCAAGTTCTGCGATAGTCCATGGTAAGTTGGTTGTATATTGAGTATAAGTAGTTAAGGGGTGACTCCACGGTTCAGCTACTTGATTGGTATACCAAGTGTTAGCGCTGGTTGCGATAGCCAAACTCTCAATGTAATTTACACAGGTAGCTCCACATATTTTAAGTACTGCTGCAGAAACAGCTGTTGCATTAAGAAATCTAAACCCTGCAGAGACTAGTGTAATTGAAGCGCCAGCAGTCACAAGACCTGTTGCATCCGTTACATTATAACTTTCTAATTGGTTAACTGTAGAGGATGATACTATATCGGTTGCATCATTTGGCGGGGCTTCATCCACATTGCCAAAAGCATTAGTCCAGGAAGACTGGGTACCATTGCCGCTTGGAATAAGATGTACAATCCTGCCATAGCCTGGGTAGTCATTTTGTAGGCTACCGCGGCTCATATTAACCCCTACATCATCAAAATACCAAGTCCCGGTGGTTTGTGCTTCGCTGTTCATATTGCCCCCAAGCAGTAATGTTCGCACACCAGTACTTAAATTTCTTGTATTATCAGTTGCAAATACACTACCATCAATTTTTGCCTCAACTACATCTGAAGAACCCAACCAGGAAGCATCTACTTTTATTTCTATGCGATGCCACGTAGTAGCTGCTAAAGCAGTGGAGGCGCTGCCAACACTGTTATCCTCATCATAAAGTCGCAACACTCTTGCGTTATCAAGTGTAAGATAGGCAATAACAGTCCCAGCGTTATTTTTAATTTCTAGTATCCTATTGGCAGCACTGGGTGCAGTTGTAATATATAAATATGTTCTAAAAAACAGAGGACCTGAGGTATCAGTACCAGATGCAGTAAGATTATATGCTACACTTTCTTCAGTTCCAGAACCAAGCCCTGTAACCTCTAATGCAGCATTGCCACTTCTTTTTGTTCCTGTAGAAGTAGCTATTGTTCCTGCAACGGCTGACCATTCAACTCCTGCAGTTGTACTCTGTAATTCAAATCCTGAGCTAAAAAGTCTACCTCCTTCATAAGGTACATATTCAACAAGTACCCACACAGCGGTAAAAAAGATATCTGGAGTTGCATCTGTTGCAGTTATTGTTACATCTAGGCTATCCAGATCTGTAGCAGTTAAGGCACCGTAATTAGCTGTACCTACAGCATCATAAATAGTAATGTCTGCATTTCTTGGTAATGTATCATCATTAGTAAGCCAATCTGTCGAGTTAATAGCAATAGCGGTATTTACTTCAGTATTACCACCTACAGTAAAAGTAAAGGTGTGAGATCTAGAGCCTGCGGACACAGCGCTACCAGAACTGCGTTGCCAACCCTCAACGATATTAATGTAATCATTTGTATTAATACCAACACTGCTGGTATCCGCAAGTGTATATCTGTCCGCATCATTGGCAACATCGCAAGTTATATAATCTGTGCCATCGTTTGGTGGCGTTTCATCGACAGTAGTATAATCATTTGCACACAAATCTGTTGCCCCATTGCCATTTGGTCTAAGATAAACTATTTTACCTTCCCCAAGCCATGTTTCTGAGTTAGTAAAACCATCTTGATTAATGCCAATATCATCCCAGAATAAATCTGCTTGGCCACTAGACAATATTCCAAGCTGAAATTTAGCCAAAGAGGCTGCAACTCCTCCGATAGTACCAGCCTTGGTGCTTGCAAGAGACACCCCGTCTATCCTAAGCTCCATTTTTGAACTGCCTGCGCCATTACTATCCGCTAACAGCTCCAGTCGATACCACGTATCATTGCTTAATGCTGCACTATCAGACCCAATTTGAGCACCCGCTGTATCGCTATAAAGTTGTAAGGTGTTGCTTGTAGTTAGCCTTACACTCACATGAGCAGTATCTGCTGCATTAGTAAATTGCATGATTGAAATAGTAGTATTGGCGCTTGCTGCAATTCGTAAATATGTACGAGCAATAAAGCCATTACCGCTATCTGCTGCCATTATTTGGACTCTAATACCCTCGGTGCTGTTAGCTCCTGAAATAGCTGTATTGAGAGAGTAAGAACCTGATCTGACTTCTGTCCCCGAGACTACTGGAGTGTTGATGTTAGTATCATATTCAATCCCTGCAGTTGCAGTATTTAGTTCAAACCCTGTCGAGTATAGTCTGGTTGCTTTGGCAGCAATAACAGCATCAATAGCAAGTTGCCAAACGCGAGCTTCGCTAAAAAGTGTTTGATCATCCGTAGTATCTATAAATTCCAGTGGGCCTAAAGTAAAAAGTCTTGGGCTTTCATCCGGTGCGTCATAGGTGTAACCAAGTGTTAATTCCTGTCCTTGTTTAAGCTGGACAAACCATTTAACGATTTTTAAATCATCAACGACCTCTACAGAGTCAAAATTTTGTACATTTGCGTTTAAAAATAGATCAAAGTCTGCTGATATCTGCTCTACAATCTCACCACTAAAATTTTCATTTGCTTTTATTTTTATAGCCACAGGATATTTCTCCACAGGGTATATTCTTGTAGCTGTGAGCCTTTCAATCTCAAAAGCAGGTAAATCCTTAACAGTAAATGCATCATAAATAGTATATTTTGCCTCGTTGGTAATAGCTGTTAACTCTATATTATACGTGCCACTATCTTTTACTGTGTAGAATGCTTCATAATCAGGTATTTCTGAATAAGCATGCTTATTGCATATATCATTAACTATAATTTCCTCACCTGTTTTGAGTTGTGCAATCTGTTTATTATCTTTAGAAATTGTTAGAAAGAGCTTAGCATCACAAACCATATTACCTGCGTTATCTAAGACCGCCATACTAAAGTGCGTTTTATCTCCCTTTTTATACGTGGCTTTATTAGTGTTAAGTGCAAGAACCCCCCAAGTGAAATCTTGCTCATATCTCTTACCATCCAGTTCAATAACAAGCGTGTATTTGCCAGGCTTTGAAAGTTTTTCTTTAGAGATAGCTATTGCTGTTTTTATATTTTCTTTATTAGCACCATCACTGATGTTGTCTAGTGTTAGCTCGGCAACTTCAAGTTTCTTTTGATCATTATCAAGCAGATATACACTTGGTACATCTTTTACAACATCTGGAGGGGGCAATTGGACGCCATAGCCTATATCAATTAAATCCAAATTTTGAGAGTCATCAAGTGCTTGTTGAGATTCAATTAAGTCTGTAATGAGATTAGCTGGGGATATAATGCCAATATTCACATCTTCATTAACATTAAAATCTTGGCTTTTATGATCAATCTCTAACTCTTTAGTTTCAAGGGCTAAGCTTTTCTGCTGTAAAAGAGTTAACAGAACTATTATAAAGATACACTTAAGACTAACTGTTCTTATCATTTTTATTCGCTTTTTTTACAGGTACTAATATCTGTTCCCCAGAGGTTAGCGAATAAGGTGCTTTTATGTTGTTAACTCGTGCTAATTTTTTCCATGCAACTCCATGCTTTTTCGCAAGACTGGTTAAAGTATCTCCATGGACTATAGTAGTAAGTCGCCATGTTGCTCTAACATACTTAGCTTCTTGTTTTCTCATTAGGAAGAAGATGAGCATAAGTATAAAAGGAAGTATTGCAGCAAAAAGTATAATCATGGCTTGGATGGTAGGAAGCACAAAAAATGTTATAGCAGGTTTTTCAAGAAAAATTTGTTTCGAGCCATTATTGTAATCTACAGTTACCTTAGCTTTATATATGCCTCCCCAGAAAGGATGTTTAAGTTCAAAGTTCCAGCGAGCCGTATCTTCTTTAAGAATTGAATATATGCCACCATGTTGAAAATAGTTCATCCCAAACAGGTTAGTTGTAATAACTTTTACATTGGCATCAATTGATACATTCCCTGTGTTTTTAAGTTCAGGGATTAAAAAGTAATGACCTAGAGAATTCGGCACTACTTTAAATGACACTAATTCAAGTTGTCTTAATAGTTCTCCCGGAACAGTAAGTAATACTCTTAAGCCTGTTCTAATAGATAAGTTCATACCTGCTTTTTTAACTTCTGGTTTTTTTTCCTGAACTAACACACATCCATTATGTTCACCTGCATCAAGCCCAGTAGGTACATTAATTGTGAAATCAATAACTTCATTAGTTAATGGTTTAAGTGTGACTTCAGTTTTTTCAAGGTTAATCCAAGTACCCACCTCAGTTTGCTTTTCTGCTAATTGTCTACACGCAAATCCTCCATCGGTTGACGGAATATAGTCAGCCGGATAAATCATGAGCGTTTTAATAGTTTGGGTATTGTTAATAACTTTTATACCTTCGTTAATCGTTTGGCCTTCTTTGACTGTGTGAATAAAAACATTATCTGATTTGGGTTCTTCTTTTCTAGGATAAGCTGGTCTTCCTCCTATTCCGCCATACTCAATTGCATAAGCATTACCAGAGCTAAGTGTAACTAGCAAAGTTAGAATTAAAAGTAGTTTAAGCCGTAACATACATGCCTATTCTATATTATAGAAAGGGTCATGTTAATATCATAATCTGCGGCAGCTGGTTGTTCAGCAGGGATGGTGTTTAGAATTGAGACCCCTTGAAGTGTCCAGTCACCAATATCATCAGATCCTGCTGCTGCTGTTAATAGTGTTACAGAATCTGTTGTGGCTTGAACAAATGCAGTCGAAGAACCTTTGGTTATGTTTGTCGTAGCACATGATGAACAAGCTCCAGCTGCTAAAGTTCCACCTGACGCATCTACTGTCATTTGACCGCCGACTGAGTCTGCATCAGCACCATCAGTACAGCCTGAACCACCAGCATCATTAAAGTCATAGTCAGTACCTGCGCTATCCCAAACGTTTGTAGCAGCAGATCCTGCTAGTGATACTGCCCAGCCACCATCCGCTGCATCGGGGTTTTGGACATAAATCTGTTCAGATGCTGTACCAAATGTTCCAGATGCCCTATTACCTGCTGTTCGACACGCAAAACTGAATGTTACTGCGCCCATGGCTACTGAAGGACTTGCAACCGTCACATATGAACCATTGACTATATCTACAGTCAAGGTACCAGCGTTAATAGTTTGGGTAAAATTAGAAACACTAGAGGCTAAAGATATACCAATAGCAAGGGACAAGTAAAGTGAATATAGTAAAACACTAAAAACAATGTTTTTTATTTTTTTTGGACAGGACATATTACTCTAAAATTATGAATACTATTTTTAAATTTGTAAAGATGTTTTTACACCAGTCAGATATCGTTATATATCTATGTGGCGCTAAATCTCGAGATAATACTGACTTAAAGATTTAATAGCTGTATGAAAGACTTTAGTATATGACTATATTCTTCTGACTATTGAGTGTAAGTACATTGGTACATGAAGAGTAGATACCTGAAACAATAACAGTTTGATCTTGAAAGTAAGCCATATCGATCGATTTATTTGCAAGTATGTGAATTATGTCCCCCAGTTGAGTATCGAGTAACAACCTATCTTCAGTTATGTAACTTGATGTTGTACTAGAAATAGCTGGTGCTCCCAAGGTTCTCCAGAGCTGTGTGAAGAGTCCATTTTGCTCTGCAGGTATGTCGACTTTGGTTATTTTGATAACACCTTTCTTTGAAGTAAAATCTTGTGTACAGACATAACTACCTCTCCCCAGTTGAAATGCAACCAATAAAAAGATTGGGAGAGCTATTAAAGGTATTGTAAATCTTAGACTGAATGTAGTTGATTGGTGTTTTTTAATGTCTTGTAAAAGCTCATAAATGCGCTTGAGGGGGTTTGTTACTTTTATATCAATTAGAGTAGAGTCTTCCTCTCCTTCTTTAGCTTTTATTAAACTGGAAAGAATTTCAAGAGAACCTTTAGCTTCATTCACCGATCTAATGAGCTTTTCTTTGCTGCCTCTGGGTTGATACTTAGTACTTGTGGGCACATTTAAATACTAGCCTTTCTGCTATGGTTTTCAAGTAGTTCACTACATATTTATATAGGTCTATGCTATAATCTTGCACATGCGATATTTAGGATCTAAAAATAAACTTGCTAGACACCATGGAAAAGACGTTTTTGGTACTCAAAGTGCTAGTTTGGAAAAAAGGCTTAACCAGAAGCCTGGACAGCACGGCAATACCTTAAAAAAGCCAAGTACTTATGGGAAACAACTTATTGAAAAGCAGTATGTGAAACGCGTATATGGTGTTTCTGAAAAGCAATTTAGAAATTATTACAAACAAGCAAAGAAAAACACTACTTTGCCTTCTGGAGAAGCACTTGTACAGTTACTTGAGTTAAGACTTGATAACGTACTTTATAGATTAGGAATAGCTAGAACAAGACCACAAGCCAGACAATTTGTGACTCAAAAAAAGATCTTTGTTAACTCTATTTGTGTTTATAGTCCTTCATACTCTGTAAAAGTTGGAGATAAAATAAGCTTTGCCGAGAACTTTCTTGAAAATATCCATGTTCAATCAAACATTAAAGATGTTTCAGTTTTGCCTGCATGGCTTAGTGTTTCTCAAGGTCGGGGTATTATAGAGAAACTTCCTCAACGCTCAGATGTTGTTGAAGAAATATTTGAAGACATGGTTGTTGCTTTTTACAGCAAGTAAGCGTTAACTAAACTTCAGTTATTTAACTATTATAAGCTCTATCCAATTCAGCAATATCAAGTTTTTTCATTTCAAATAGTACTTTATATAGTTTAGCTAACTGTTCTTTTGAGCCGTTCATATATTTCTCAATATCGTATGGCGCAACTTGCCATGATAGTCCATATTTATCTTTTAGCCACCCACATTGTTCGGCAGTCATGTCTGCTGATAAAGCATACCAGTAATAATCAAGTTCTTTTTGGTCCTGACAGTTTATTAAGAATGAGGTAGCTTCATTAAATGCAAATTTATGGTCTAATGCACTGTCCATTGCTCCGAAAGTGATATTTTCAAGTACAAAGGAAACATATTTTACACTACCTGCTTTATCTGGAGCTTGATTGTCTGTATACCTATAAAAAGGTTCTACAGAAGAATTTTTAAATATAGAGGAATAGAAGTTAACTGCTTCCTCTGCCTTACCGCAGTTTTCACCTACAAACATCAGCACTGGTGTTACTCTTTGCTTTCCTTTTTTATCTGTAACACAAATTATTTGCCAAGAGACACCAAATTTATCTTCCACCCACCCATATCTTGGACTAAATGGATAGCTTCCCAATTCCATGAGTACCTTCCCACCTACGGATAGTTTATCCCATATGGTATCCACTTCCTCAGGTGAGGTACAGGCGATGTGATATGAAACTGAAGGATTTAACTTAAACTCAGGACCGGCACTCATGAATTGAAACTCAAAGTCAAAGATCTTAAGTGAAATTACTTCCACCTCACCTGATGGTGTATCACTGATGGTATAACTACTAGTAATATCAACGTCTCCAAAGCAGTTTTGATAAAATTCTGCAGCTTGGCGGGCTTCTTTATCAAACCACAAAAAAGGAATTAGTTTTTGCATATAGATATTTAACTATATTTGGCTAAGAATGCAACACTCATTTTAAGGCATTAATTGAACTCCTTCTGCAAGTATACAATGTGACTGGCTAACTCAATTTAAGTTCTACTCGTAACGAATATAACAAGGATAAACACTTCTTTTAACGGTTACTTGACACACTATAGGGTCAGGAGTAGATTATCCGTATGAAAATAACAAAAACCTTTAAAACCCTAGTATTTTTCTGTACGATTTTGCTCGTGATGTCTGGCAATAACATATTTGCTGCTTACCTACCCAATCTTGTTGTAACTCAAGTTGAGCCTTTAGTACCAGCCAATACAGTTAGAGTTACTATAACAAATACCGGAACAAGTAATTTTTCAAAATCTGTTTTTCCTTATAGATTGAAGATATGGCAGGATTCGACTATCAAAAGTATTGCAGTCAATCAAAGAATAGCTCCTACACAAAGTATTAGTGTTGATGTGCCTTTTACACTTATGAGAAAACCAATAAATGTACATGTCGATTCTACAAATAAAATCAAAGAATCCAATGAAGTAGACAATAAGTATACGTATGAGTTTCCTGCTTTACCTGAATTTACAGGAAGAGTGTTTACCGACAAAGCTGATGATGGTCAAACTACAGACTGGGAGGATCCGCATAATTATTCTTTTTACAACATGGAGATAACTATCTTTTATACCTCTCCCGTACCTTTAACAGTTCAGGCTCAACTGCCACTAGATAATAGTGCCTGGTCTGTACTAGGAGAAATCCCAGAAGTTGTTGAATATGATAAGTCCATGAATACAAATTATGATGGCGTTACTGATAAAAACATCTTCATAGAGAATTTTGTAGTACCCGCAAGTAAAGCAGGCCCGATGGAAATAAACAAAATAATAACATTTAGGATAAGAAGCACCGAGGGTTCCGCGCCTATAACTTATCCTATGTTTGGGGAATTTGCTTACGAGAAAAGTAAATTCGACGAAAAGCTACTGAGTGTCTCAGAAATGGATACATTCTATCCTAGGGTTAAAACAAAACCTATTAATGTGAGTCTTTACAATTTAACTACAGGGGCTAACAGTGGAACGGCTGAAATCTGGTATAAAGAAGATGTAACTACAGGTCTTTCTCACTGGGCAGTTTCAGAGGCGTACTTTGCAAATTTACCTTCCTCCGATAAATTCTATATTCACTTAGCAGGTGAAAATCTAGCTTTAGAATCACTAAGGACCTTAGATATGCTTAGTAATGCAGGCAGCAGTACATATCATCTTAGTAAAAACAGGTTATATTATTACTGGTCAACATATCCAACAAGTGGGGCACCATTCTATACTAAACTCGCACTTAGCTGGTACTTAAACAATGAGCCCGCACCTAATGTAACTATCTTTGCAGCTGGTGATATCGACTATAACTAATAGGTGATATTATTTAGGACTAGGTCTATTAAGCAGCAATTAGTACACATGTTAATATAAACAGATGTCTGAAATAAAGACCAAGCAAACTACAGCAAGTGTGACGGATTTTCTAAACTCAGTACAAGATAAAACTAAACGAGAAGATGCTTTCATTTTGCTAGATATATTCCAAAAGATTACAAACGAGCCTGCAAAGATGTGGGGCAGCAGTATGGTTGGGTTTGGTACGTATCATTATAAGTCTGAAAGAAGTTCACAAGAAGGAGACTGGTTAATTACTGGCTTCTCTCCAAGAAAAAATGCCCTTACGCTCTATATACTAGCAGGGGAAAAGCAAACTACAGACTTATTAAGTAAGTTAGGGAAACATAACACCGGAGTGGGGTGTTTATATATCAAGCGCTTATCCGATGTTAATTTGTCTATCTTAAAGCAACTGATTAAAGAAAATTACAACCTAGCTAAATCTCGAAATAAAAAATGAATTGTTTATAACACTACTTAGAAGAAGCTATTTGTTTGATAATAATAGCTGTTATTAATAAAACTACCACGGTAATACTGTAAGTTCTGGCCACTTCGTAAGCCATTTATTGACCTTAGAATAAAAATCCATTTCTCGCATAACCGTTGTTTTGTTTGGTCTAAGTACCATTTCTAAGTTATCAGTAAGCCCGTAAGGTGCAACGATCACGTACATTTCAGCTTCTTTTCTTATCCCAATGCAAGAAACGGTTATTGGCCATGAAGCTATTGCATCCTCACACGAGGTCAATGGCCGCATGGTAAGGCCCATGTCTTTTTCGGTCCATAAATGTACTCTTGCTTGATTTACAACGTCTAAGTTTATGTTTAAATCTTGATATTTGTCGTGAATGATCTTAAGAATATACTTTTCTTTAGCAACAGAGATATCGGTATCAAAATATATTAGATCATAGTCAAGGATAGCACTGTTAATGTCTTTATTAGTTAGCTGATTCCATATCGTCTGATTTAAGCATCCAGCAACTAAGTACCAGTTAGGTAGCTCATTTGTAAAACCTCTATTAAGGATTTCACTAATGTTTTTATTATTAAGTACAAGATTTAAGAACAACTCTACTTGTTTTTGTAAAGAATATTTGTAGGGCTTCATATAGTTATTCTAGCATTGCGTGTCTATTTATATGGAGTTAGCACTTTGATTTGATATTATTTTGCTGTAGTAATATTTTCGGAGGTAATGCTTTGATATTGGAATAAATCACTCATGTAAATGCCAGTTGCTGTTATAGTAAGAAACCGCAATTTTCCAAACTCGAAGAATATAGCGTCTAATAACGTTCTCCTACTGTTTCATTAGGAATATGTTTCTGAATAGTGTCTAAATCATCTTCTGTTAACTCGATATTCAAAGCACCATAGTTCTCTGCTAACCGCTGAATGTTTCTTGTACCAGGTATAGCTGTAATTTCATTGTTTTGTACAAGTATCCAAGCAAGGGCTATTTGAGCTTTAGTTGCACCCTTACTTTGGGCGATACGTTCTAGGACCTCAACAAATTTAAGGTTATCCTTTATAGCCGTGTCTGTAAAACGAGGATTACTAAGCCGGAAATCACCACTTTCTAGATCAGCCCGACTTTTAATAGCGCCGGTGAGAAATCCTCTGCCCAAAGGACTGTAGGATACAAAGGTAGTGCCTTGCTCTTGGCAGACTTCAAAAAGCTCTTTCGCTGGTTCACGACTCCATAATGAATATTCTGTTTGAAGCGCTGTTATAGGATGAATAGCATGCGCTCTACGGAGTGTTTCAGCATTTACTTCAGAAAGGCCAATATATTTCACTTTTCCTTGTTTTACCAGTTGTGCCATTGCGCCTACTATTTCTTCGATCTCTACACTAGGATCCTGTCGATGCATATAATATAAATCAATTGTTTCAATACCCAAGCGCTGTAAACTCTCTTCGCAAGCTTTTGTTATATATTCCGGTTTGCTGTTTACACCAAGAAACTCTGCATTATTTCCCCGCATTACGCCAAACTTAGTTGCTAGAACAATATTC
Source organism: uncultured Candidatus Saccharibacteria bacterium (assembly GCA_964563965.1). GTDB lineage: Bacteria > Patescibacteriota > WWE3 > UBA101185 > UBA10185 > CAZCAQ01. Next base: position 347 of record CAZLZI010000032.1, on the reverse strand, counting down.
TTCCAGCGACCCTTGAAGGCCTTACCCAATAGTAACTCGTTAGCACCGCATCCGTACATATCTGCAGTGTCAAAAAAGTTAATTCCTAGGTCTATGGCTTTATGTAAGGTAATTATAGATTCGTTTTCATCAAATGATCCATAAAATTCTGACATTCCCATACAACCTAGTCCTATGCGGTTGATAGTTAAGTTGCTATGTCCTAGTGTTGTTTGTTTATTCATAGTATAGCTGCGTAAGACAAAAAGTTATTACTGTATAGATAACTTGGTTAATGTCACAGGTATTATATGAGACCGTAACATTTTGGTCACCTAAATGATCGACTTCTCCTTCAGAGAATAGCA
>CAZLZI010000031.1:6931-11884 GCA_964563965.1 uncultured Candidatus Saccharibacteria bacterium | reverse complement strand
GCTACCCGATTTATATATCTTTCAACCTTTGCCTGTTTTAATGAACATAGTACATCTGTATATCCCAAGACTAAACAACAAGCAGAAAAGATAGTAAGAGGACTTGTAAACTACGTTATACTTCGCTTGTCCTTAGTTGTAGGCTTGAGTCCAAATAAGGATAGTCATTATTTTTATAATGATTTAATAAAAGATTATAAAGAAGCTGTAAGTATATCTGCAGACTCAAGTTGGGAATTTGAATTAAGTTACCTAGCCAATTTCGTAAAGTTTTTACTAGCTATAATAGAAAACACTCATATTAAAGGTGAGATGATTCCATATGTTGATCAAGGTATTACATCACGTTATAAACTAGCCAAAGATCTTTTTTCCGCTACAAGTTTAGAAATAAAAGAAACTACAAGCAACAGAATAATACCTCTCCCAGAGTTGGACTTATCCGCATATGAAAACTATGCTTTACCTAGAGGTTCTTATACCCAAGTAATCAGAAGTATGCAGCATGAATTAGGTCTTGAGTAGTTGCCGTGTTCTTAAATTAATGGAGGAGGTTGACTATGACAGTTGCCACAATCTCAATACGCAGTTAAAATCGTTAGACATGCCCGCTACTGATTATTCGAGTTCCTCTAAGTTAGGTTTCAAAAAAGTTAAAGTATTAGTTACTATATTTTATATAGTTCTGTTAACTCGAATTGGTTTGGTTGTGACAGCTTCAACCTTAGAATTTATCATATTAATTATATCAAGTTTATTGACCCTGCACGGTATGTTAACGCTAGCATGGATGTTTTATGCTTGGGATAACCCGGACAAGGCCTATAAAAACAGATCCCCTTCTAAATTCAAATTGCCGTTAATAACTTTTACTGCTTTAGTACCAGCCCGAAACGAGGAGCAGGTTATTGCTCAAACAATTAGGGCAATAAGCAACATGAATTACCCACAGGAGATGTGCGAAACAATTATCTTATGTAGAGAGGACGACGTAGGAACAATTAATGCCGTAAATCAAGTGATGTACTTGCTGAATGTTTCCAATATTCGTCTTAAAACATTTAATGATTTTCCTATAAATAAACCACACGCACTAAATATAGGACTTAAGGAAGCAAACCATGATGTGGTTGCAGTTTTTGATGCGGAGGATGAGCCCCATGCGGATATTTATAATATCGTAAATACGGTGATGGTAGACGAAAGGGTGGAGGTAGTTCAATCAGGGGTTCAACTGATGAATTATAAAACAAGGTGGTTTACTTTACACAATTGTATGGAGTATTACTTTTGGTTTAAATCAGGTCTGTTATTTTTTAGCAATGTCGGCAAGGTTTCTCCGTTAGGTGGTAATACTGTTTTCTTTATAAAAAGCTTTCTCTATTCAATTAACGGTTGGGACGAGAAGTGTTTAACTGAAGATGCAGACATTGGTATAACACTAGTTAGTGCAGGAGCAAAAGTAAAAGTCATATATGATGAAGAACATGTGACAATGGAGGAGGCACCTATTAGTTTGCAAAGTTATATTAAGCAAAGAACTAGATGGAATCAAGGCTTTTTACAAATCCTAGCTAAAGGTACTTGGAAAAAACTAAAAACACCTAACCAACAACTTACTACACTTTATGTACTGCTAACACCTCTATTTCAAATGTTAATCTTTTTTTATATACCAATTGGTATTTATATAGCCCTCACTACCAAAATGTCTATTGTACTCTCGTTGTTTTCTTTTGTTCCTTTGTTTTTGCTAATCCTCCAACTCTCAACTGTCATAATTGGTTCTTATTCTTTTACTAAAGCGTACTCGTTAAAATATAATTGGTATCTACCTATTGTTCTAATTCTCACTTACTTACCTTATCAGTTACTTCTTCTACTATCAGCTCTTAGAGCAGTCTTTAGATTTATACTGCGTAACAATTTATGGGAGAAGACTGCGCATGTAAATGCCCATAGGAAAACATTTTGAAAACACTTAAAAAAGTATTAGCTAAAATATTTGAGTTTAGAGTATTAATCCTCATCGTGCTGCTATGTATATCTGGTGTGACGCATGGCTATAATATGTTCGGTTTCCCATACTTCGAAAATGATGAAGGTACATATATGTCACAGGCGTGGTCACTGCTCCACTTGAACAAGCTTTCCCCGTATACGTATTGGTATGATCATGCACCCTTTGGGTGGATATTGTTAGCATTGTGGGTTAAATTAACTGGTGGCTTTTACACATTCGGATTTTCTCTTTATTCAGGCAGAGTATTTATGTTAATTCTTCATTTAATTTCCACAGGCTTAGTTTTTACAATCAGTAACAAATTGTCAAAGAATACTTGGGTTGGCATTATAGCGACACTTATCTTTTCTCTATCTCCTCTTGGTTTGTATTTTCATAGAAGAATACTACTTGATAATATAATGATATTTTTGATACTCCTTTCTTATTGCACGATTATTATGCAAAACAAAAGAATAGTTTATTACATTGGCAGTGCATTCTTATTTGGCTTTGCTGTTTTAACGAAAGAAAACGCTATATTTTTTCTACCGGCTTTTGTTTACACACTGTATCTAAATGCAGATACAAGCCATAGGTTTTTAATCCTAGCGAAGTGGTCCTTGATCGTTTTTTTCATTGGGTTATTTTATATACTCTATGCATTACTTAATGGAGAGCTCTTTCCCTATGGTAGCAGTCTAGGTGGTCAGACTCCTCATGTAAGTTTACTAGGTACACTTGCATACCAAGCCTCCCGTGGGAGTGATGCATTGCCCTCATCAGGTAGTTCCTTTTCGCACATGCTTACACTTTGGGTGCAGCAAGACATCTTTATCCTTTATGTGGGTTTACTAGCTACTCTTATAGTAGGTGTTATTTCTCTAGTACAAAAGAAATACTTCTATTTCTCGATCTTTATGTTAAATCTTTTTTGCTGGTTGTTTTTAGTACGAGGTGGGCTAGTTCTTGAATTTTATATTGTACCTGCACTGCCTTTATTGGCTCTAAATATCGCTTTGGCTGTTGATTTACTGCTAAGTCCATTGAAAGATAGGCTAGGTAAGTTTACCTTGCATACACTGCATGGTTTGGTATGTGTAATAATTCTTTTTATTTACGGTACTACAAATAGCATAAGCCGAGCCTTTGGGGTTAACAATTCAGGCCACAATTTTTTTACTGTTAATCAAACACGTTCACAACTACAAGCTATTGATTGGCTACGTAAAAATATTCCTTCCAATTCTGTTGTATTAATTGATGATTATAGTCACTTAGAACTTCGAGATCCTGCAAACCCAAGTGGCGTGTACTTTCCTAATGCAGTCTGGTATTGGAAGGCCGGTCTTGATCCGAAGGTTCAGAGTGATATTTTGAAAGACTCTGCAGAATCCATAGATTATATGGCAAGGACTCCTCAAATGGAACATGATGTGTCCACAGGTAGTCTTGGTTTAGTAGCTGGTGCTTTCTCTAATGCCAGTTATGTTACAGAAATACAAGAGGCGGGGTGGGGTGTTGAAATCTGGGCAACAAGGTATTCTCAACAAGTACTCGACAGGTCATGGGAGTCTTATAAAAAACACTTTATTGTAAATAATTCTTATGTTGTTGATCCAGCCAACAAGATAACAACTTCGGAAGGGCAATCCTATGCATTATTACGAGCAGTGTGGCTAGATGATAAAAGTACATTTGATGGAGTATGGAAGTGGACAAAAGCTAAGTTGATAAATAGTACTGGTACACTTGCTTGGAACAGTTCGGTAACTGAAAGTGGAAAAGTACTAATAACTGATTCGAACAGTGCAACCGATGGAGATACGGATACGGCATTAGCACTAATATTTGCTTCGCAAAAATGGAATCAACAAAACTACTTAGCTGACGCAAGGAAATTGTTAGCTAGTATTTGGGAGTCCGAAGTTAAGGAAGTAAATGGGACTTACTATTTAGTTCCTGGCCCATGGGCACAAGGGGATGAGGATATAATTATAAACCCTTCATATTTGTCTCCTTATGCCTATAGAATATTTGCACAAGTTGATAACGATCATCCTTGGGATACCTTAGTCACTTCATCTTATGAAGTACTTGAAGGTTGTACCACTGCAACATTTGGAGATAAGAAGTCAAGCGCTGGTATACCTCCTAATTGGTGCGCACTATCCCTTGAAGGTAACTATATTCAAAGCCCTATAAAAGGTTTGACCTCAACTGAATATTCGTATGATGCGGTTCGTACTATGTGGAGAGTTGCCCTTGATTATAAATGGTATAAAGAGGAGCGCGCACTAAAGTATCTAAAGAGAAGTAAAGCCTTTTTCGATGCACAATTAAACAATAACGGGAAGATATTAACAGGATACACCCATACAGGAGAAGTTTTTGACAATTACGAGTCTGTTTTAGGTAATTCTTTTGTTTTAGCAAACTATTCTGTTACAAATGTAAAAAATGTTGACCAGTTCTACAAAGACAAAATTCTCATAAAGTTCTATGAAGACTTTGATAAAAGGCGATCTTACTGGGAAGTACCAGACAATTATTATACACAAAACTGGGCGTGGTTTAACACTGCTTTGTATGCTAATAAACTACCGAATCTCTGGGAGGACACAGGTCCTATCAAATAGTTACCTTTAAAATTTAGTCTGAAATATTTCTACACAAGTGGATAACAAATACACTAGTCCATTGCTTTTTACTTTACTAAATTTATTCAGTTATACCATCTGGAACTAGAGTATTGCTGAGATTGACATTTGATTAAGGGGGTTTTTAACACTAGCCTCGTACTACTAGCAGATTAAGTCCTTAATGTTGTCTTAATGTAGCATCAAGTATAACTATATAAGATAGAGTGAATATTTAAATTAAGGAGAAAACATGCTATCAAAGAAAACTATAAATTCTACACTACTCGTGGCACTGACGGTTATAACCAT
>CAZLZI010000031.1:4899-6831 GCA_964563965.1 uncultured Candidatus Saccharibacteria bacterium | reverse complement strand
TACGATGTTACTACACTTCGAAATACGCATTCAGGCGGAGATGTATTTAAGTGTGGTACCGATGAAACTCAAAGTTATGTTAAGCAACACGGCTCCAGTGTCTCAAGGATGAGTAAATACTTAGTAACAAGTGCCGTTAGCAGTTCACCGAAAGCAACTACTACAGGGTGCATAGTTACAATATTTGGGGTAGCCTACGACGTAACCGCATTAAGAGGTTCACATCCAGGAGGGGATATCTTTAAGTGCGGAACTGATATGTCCGATTCATATAAAAGTGAACACGGTACAAATGTTTCTATGTTACAAAAATACAGTGTAAATGGAAGCTCTTCAACCGGATCCTCACAAACTTCTAGTAGGTCAGATGACGACGATGAGGATCATGAGGACAGGGACGATGACGACAGAGATGAAGATGATGATGACGATGATGAATGGGAAGACGAAAAAGACGAGTGGGAACATGAGTGGGAAAAAGCTAAAGATGATGATCATGACGAGGATGATTAAGGCTTTACCGCTACGTTCACTTTTTAACTATACTTCCTAAGACTTATGGTCTACACTAAGACCGTAAGCTTTGGCTAGTTAGCAGGTGAAAAATGGGCATTCTAAAGAAATATAATTATCTACTGATACTCCTATTAATTGCCATAACTCTAGGTTTATGGGCAACATCTAAAGAAAACCTCATCAGCTATATTGCAACACAACCTTTAATAGCACTTAGTCAAGCTATGGCTTTAATGGGCTTTGTTCTTATGTCAGTTACCTTAATCTTATCTACAAGAATTAAAGTTATTGAAGCTATTTTTGGAGGACTTGATAAAGTTTACTCACTTCATGCCTTTCTTGGTGGCCTAGCATTTCTATTTATTATTAATCATCCGTTACTCTTAGTACTTCGTGCTCTACCCAATACGGTTCTTGCTTATACTTATCTTTTTCCTAGTGCAGATGTAGCTCTTAATTTAGGTGTATATGCCATCTATCTTATGCTTCTTTCCTTCATTTTTATGGTTTTTATAAAATTACCCTACCATATCTGGTTTGTTACACATCAACTCTTAGGTTTAGTATTTTTGCTTAGTGGAATTCATGCATTCAAGATTGGTAGTGACCTAGGTAGTTACACTCTCCTGCAATATTGGATGCTGGGGTTTACAGCACTTGGGTTTATGGCTATTGCATATGCTCTCATATTTTATAAAAAATTTGGACCAAGAACGTTATACTCGATCGCAAGATTAGAATGGAAGCTGGATATAATCACCTTGTATTTGCAACCAGTGCGCTCTAAATTAGTTTATTTACCGGGTCAGTTCGCATACTTTTCTTTTTTAGACACACCGTTAGGTAGAGAAAGCCACCCTTTTACACTATCCTCGTCACCGAATGATGAGCAACTAAGAATTTCTGTCAAAATCTTAGGCGATTACACTATGAAAATGAGAGATTTGAATGCTGGAGAACGGGTACTAGTGTATGGACCATATGGTTGTTTTTATGAACCTCTGCTTCAAAAAAATAAGGATAGTCTGTTATGGATAGGAGCAGGCATCGGGATCACACCATTTCTGGGGATGCTACGTTACGCACTAGATACTGCTATACCTAAAAAGATTCTCTTTTATTACATTTACAGAGAAGAACAAGATGCTGCAGTCTTTAAAAAGGAAATAGAAGAGCTGGTAGCTGGATCCACCAACATTCATGTTGTGTATTGGTGCACTAAGGAGCAAGGAAGATTTAGTATAGATAGCATGGGTCATGAGCTAGAAATCCAAAACATACATGTGCAGATATGTGGACCACAACCTATGATGGAAAGCCTAACAGAGCAGTTAGTTAAGCGAGGTATAAGTTCAGAGAAAATAACGCTAGAAAGTTTTGGTATGGCCTAATGCCTAAACCTTTAAAACACATAAT
>CAZLZI010000031.1:0-4799 GCA_964563965.1 uncultured Candidatus Saccharibacteria bacterium | reverse complement strand
TGTTGGATAAGCTATGAGGGTCATATCTATGATATTACATCCTACTTTGGCTCACACCCCGGTGGGGATGAACTGCTGTTAAAATATTGCGGTGCTGATGCTACCGAAGCCTTTAATACAAAAGATAGAGAGCCTCCAAGAAGCCACTCGGCCAATGCTACCAACATGCTTAAAGATTATTTAGTCTATTAGTAGTTATTATGAAAGTACTTATTGTTGAAGATGAAAAAAGAATAGCAGCTAATATTGCAAGTTATTTCACAGCAAATAATCTTTTGTGCGACTTAGTATACTCAGGACATGCGGCATTGGAGAGTAGTGAAGTAAATAAGTACGATTTAGTAATTCTTGATTGGATGCTACCTGACTTAAGTGGTATAGAGGTTTGTAAAAAACTAAGAACGCATGATAACAAAACTCCAATTCTTATGCTTACTGCAAGAGGGGAGCTTGAGGATAAGATTCAAGGTTTTAATGCAGGAGTAGATGACTACCTAGTAAAGCCATTTCTAATGGAGGAGTTACTTGCTCGGACAAAGACTCTTATTCGAAGGACTATGACCAACACAGCTAATCCAATTTTAAGAATTGCAGATTTAGTTATAGATACCAATACAGCCACTGTAAAAAGGAAAGGAACCTTGATAGAACTTGCTCCAAAGGAATTCGCCTTACTTGAATATCTGGCACTTAATGCGAATAAGGTAGTTAGTAGAACGGATATTTTGGAGCATGTCTGGGGGGATCAAGTGGACTCGTTTTCAAATACAGTAGATGTTCACATAAGGTATTTAAGACTCAAGATTGATGATGCCCATAAGCAAAAGCTAATTAAAACACTTAAGAATAAAGGCTACATGCTATGCGAGGAATAAGGAATCGTAACTCCCTCACTACCAAGCAAAAGTTTGGCTTAAGTATTTCGGCATATGTATTTTTATTCTTACTGATATTGGCAGCAACGTTTTATGTAGTGTTTAGCAATGCAGTTATGTACCAGGTAAAAAAGGAAATATCCATAGAGGCAACTAAGATTGTAAACAACAATATCGCGCTCGATAACGGCACTATTGTGTTCTTGGTTAACAATGAAGGCAAAGATATTCGAGAGGAATTTTTAACAAGTAATTTTTCAGGATTGTTTTTAACTAAAGACCTTAAACTGATTCGCGGTTTTGGCTTTTTTAGCTACTATGACCGACAGGATACAAAGACACTCACACAATTGGTAGCTATTACAAAAAAAGCTATTGAGCAAAGATCTATTTCTCAAGCTACCTTGGAATGGCAAGGAGATGTAATATTCGTGTATGCTGTGCCCTTAGTTAATAATCAAGAGGTATACGGTGTAGCAGTGTTGGGGAGGTCAGTTAATGAACTTGATATAATTCTGGACACGTTAACGCTTGTATTTCTCATCTTCGGTATTATTAGCTTAGTTGGTAGTTTCATAATGGGTCAGTTTCTAGGTGTAAGATTCTTTTCACCGCTAAAGAAGTTACTGCACGTTATCGATGCTATTGACCTAGATAGTATAGCCAAGCGATTGGAAGTTTCTGGACATCCTAATGACGAAATTTATCAACTTTCTCAGCGGTTTAATAACATGCTAGATAGAATACAAGACATGGACATACAGCAAAAAGAATTTGTATCGAATGTTTCACATGAACTGAGAACGCCTTTGACTAAAGCCATTTCTACGCTGGAAGTATTAAAAATAAGCGCTTCGCATAAAAGCGATGTAGATATGTTGATTGCTGACTTATTTGAGATTTCTGAGCTATTAGAACAGCTTCTAGTTCTAAGTAAGCTTAGAAAAGGTAATATAAAAACTGATGAAAGCTCGAATTTAAAACAAGCCATTGATACTGTAAGATATAGATTTAAAACTAGTATACTAGGAAACAAGCTACATTTTAGTTCACACGTAACCCCCGATATCTTTGTGCGTATTCCAAAGGAGTATACAGAAGTACTATTGTCCAACCTACTTTCAAATAGTATTAAGTATAGTGATACCGGAGCAAGTATTACGATAAGTGCTGCAGTTGAGAATAAAGCATTAAAGATTTATTTTTCTGATACTGGACATGGTATAGCGGAAGATAAGTTAGATAAAATCTTTGAAAGGTTTTACCGAGCAACAGAGACTAACTACCTTACTGTGGGTCATGGAGTTGGGTTGTCGATTATAAAGCGTATTTGTGATGTATATAATATAGCTATCGCTATAAATTCAAAGGTTGGAGAAGGCACAGAATTTGTATTCACCTTACATGATTTTTACCTTGAAGACTCACAGCCTACTTCCTCAATTTTATGAGGAATGTAAATAGACTAAGACACTGATCAAAATATTCGATGTCTCTCTACTGCAGTAGAGATAGGAACATCTAAATCAATCTTGCAACGAATAGCACGAGGAGGGCTCCTAGTACTGCTACTATGATCGATGTAACATTAAATCCGGTTACATCAACACCAAAGAAGCGTTGGCCTAAGAATCCACCAACAATTGCGCCAATAATTCCAAGTACAATTGATCCAACTATTCCGCCGTGGGTACTTGGTGAAAGAAAGTTAGCGATGCTACCTGCAATTAAACCAAAGATTATCCAATAAATAATTGTCATATTAATCACCTCCTAAAATGATACTAAATACAGCGAGAACAGAACTTAGTTACTCTGTTTCTCACCTGAGAATATCCGAACTAGTTTCACAATTCCCCATGCTAAGAAAGCATAGACAACTAGAGCAACTAGTATTGATGGCTCTAAGATTGAAGCTGTTTCTAATCCTTGTGTAACTCCTTTGCTAAATATTCCCTCGAAAGGTAATATAAAAAGCCCTGTTACGCCATATATAAAATTTACAAAAGCGCTTAAAGTGCTAGCTCCTGCTAATTTAAATGCTAACCTGAATACTAGTAATATTTCAATGAATCCAAAGAAAAAGTAGATTAGATATTCAATAGTTTGAGCAGTAGTAGCTGCAGTCTTTACCTGTGTAGCCATTACTGGAGTACTTGTATTACCTGTAGGGTTATTTAACACGGTATTAGTATCTTCCCCTTGAGTAGTTATAGTTTCTTTAATTATATCAGTCATTGTATTCACCTACTTTCGTTCTAAAATCTTTATACGGTCACAATTCGTTGTTAACTTAGTCCTATGTTATTTCCGATTAATAGGTTCTCTGGTGTCAATCTTTCTGATGATGGTTTCTTTCGGTAGGTAATTGAGGAGTGCGATTTCAATAAGAGCTGTAAGTGTTAGTTTTTCAACCACAGCTTGTGCTCTTGCTTGAGTAATAATTGCGGGGTTTATAAAGAGAGTAATTCTCTGTTTATTCTCATTTAACATACTACAAGTATTACATACACTTGTAGTACTTGTCAAGGCTCTGTTACAACAAATTAGCTATGTGAGCGTCAGTCCAAAAGTAAATCAGGAAAACAAAAGTTTAATATAATATGCATACTATGCGGTATAATCTTCACATAACAACAGTGCTTGAACATAAATATACAGAAATTGCCCGTGACTATAGCAGGACTATAGCTCTGCTAAATGCAACCTATGCGCCATTTTATTTAAGCCATATTCCAATAGATACACGTAAGATACTTGATGTTGGGTGTGGGTCTGGTGATACACTTCTTGCTCTTAGTACAAAGCTAAGAAACATAAGTTATTACGGCATAGATCCGATTCAAAACTTTGTAGATCTAGCAAAAGAGAAACTTCCAAATTCAACAATACTCAAAGCTTCGGTTGAAGAGGTCCCTTTCGAAGATGGTTCTTTTGATTTCATACTATCCCATGTAGTTTTTCAACATGTAGATAGACAAAAAGCTCTCATGGAAATAAAGAGGATATTAAAACCTCATGGCAGAGTTGTTATAACAGAAGTATTAGCTAAACAGCCTGCACAATCTATACTAGAAAGCTTGAGGTACTTGGTAAATCAAAAGCGTAGGAATATAGCTTTGCTACTAAGACACGGACCAATGACATTCTTCAGAATTCACCAATACGCGAAGTCCTCCGACTGGCATGCCCTTACAGCTATCCACCGATCTAGACGTTTTACATATTCAGAACTCGACTCATTCTATAATCAGCAGCTACATGGATGCAGGATAGTAAGTATGTCATCTCAATTGGTTTCAGTAGTCTGGGATAAGACTTAGTGTATCTATACATTTGAGGTAGAATGGTAATGTGAGTGATCAAGAAATTCTAGATATAGTGAATGCCGACGATGTCGTGATTGGTTCAGCGACAAGAGCTGAATGCCACACCAATCCTAACTTAATTCATAGAGTTGTGCATTGTTGGTTAATTAATTCTGATGAGTAACTTACAACGGGAGATAATAGACTTTGATTTTCTTTATACTAACGTTACGTTATACACACGAAATCTTAATTTATTCACCTGACTACTGAAATATGTTTATATATGCAGAACGCATTTAAAACTAAATTAACACTGTGTCTAAATCATAAGTGTATAATTTATGAGAAACATGACTAAGACTGAATCTGAAATAACAATTCAATCAATACATCGGGATTTTATCCCACAATATGATAGATGGCACGGTAAATTACTTCCAAGAATTAAAGCTTGGTTTGAACACATTGTCGAGGTGCTTCAACTCTATTTTCAAGGCAATACACCATATGTAAAACATGGGAGAACATTAGGAACATGCAGAGCACATTCCAAAACAGAGTTCGGAGATTGGCTTTGGTTAACTGCAGAGATTATTTGGATGATAACAGGTAT
>CAZLZI010000030.1:0-11916 GCA_964563965.1 uncultured Candidatus Saccharibacteria bacterium | reverse complement strand
ATTAGAAATTAACGAAGGAAATAAACGAGTTATAAAAGGCAATGTTGATGCTGAACTAGTTTTACATACGATGATTAATTTCACCGAGTTTGATAGCGCTGTAATAGTTTCAGGTGATGGAGATTTCCATTGTTTAATTGAATATTTAGAAGAAAAAAAGAAATTATTCAAGTTAGTTTTACCAAACAAACTTAGTTATTCATCCTTGTTACGAAAATTTGATAAATATTTCGATTTTGTAAGTGTAAATAAGAAAAAGCTAGAGCATATCAACAAACAAGCGAGTATAAACTCGTAGAACGTATCTACAAGGTAACTCGCTATCGTGATAGTTACTATTTTATATTATTAGAGCCCTAACGTCAATAATTGCTATAAGGTAAAACGATTTCTGGCATCAATTTCATGCAAAAGTTCCAAACATCCTCTACGATGGCCCACCAAAATCTTTTCAGACAGTATTAAGATAATCACTGATTGAATAGAAGACAAACGGCATTACCCACACCATATACTGATCATAAACCACTGGATTAAAAGCAGCGAAGATAAAAAAGACTGCAAATAATGCAAACGAACTCCTTATCTTTCGCAAAAAGACTTGAGCATACACACCCGCTAGAAGCAATAAAAGAATAAGTCTTGGTAGTAAATAAAAAAATGGCGTGAGAAAACCATAACTGGTTGGGTTAAACAAAACTAAAACCTTGTCATATCCAAATGGGATGGATGCATTCGTTGCCGGAGCTCTAGTCAAGCTAAACACCATAGAATAAACAAAGCCACTAAAATCATGCAACATAAACGAGATTGCAGGTATGAACGTTGGTATGAGAAAAAACATAGCATTCCTTAGGAATTGCCGACTATCTCTTTTTTTATCAACTAAAGGAAGTAGAAATATCGGCAAGGCAAAAATACCTATTTGTTTTATTGAAACCGACAAGCCATACAAGAAAAAGCCCACTTTCGGTCTTCTCTCCATGAAATACAAAGACGTGAGTAAGAAACAGATTGCAAGAGAGTCCTGCTTAAGATCGGCAATATTATCAATTACCCAACGATTAAGCATATAAAAAGAAAGCGCTATAATACCCAGAAGACCATAACCTTTCTGTCTAAAGAGAGCATAAATAAATGCTGCACTGATAAGCTGTGCAATATATATCATGCTTCTGAAAGCATTAAAGTAGAGTGTTTGAGAATAATCCGCACTTTTTGCAAGTCCTAAGAGGAAAGAATTGTAAGTTGGCAGAAGCGTTGCAAACTTTTTGTTTACCAATAAATCATATTGAGTTATACGAGAGTAAGGATTTAAGCCCTTTGCAATACCTATTGCTGTTTTAAACTCAACTCCTATATCATTACCTGATGTAACCTTGTGCGTATTAACCCTGTACGTATAAAGAGCAAATAACAAATAAGTGTTACTACTAGTACCTCACCAATGCTTCTAAATTTCCTAAGTTGTGCAGACACTCTGGAATTATACTATTTAAGACTTTAATCAAGCAATTTAAGTAACTAGATCGGCTATAGCTCACCGCAGTAATGGTTTACAAAACTAAGCGATAGTTGGCTTTTACAATACTAGCGCAAAGTTGCAATGCCTAAGCACATGAAATAACATGATACTATGATATTTTTAGTCCTAGGTGTTTCTGCACTTCTAAGGCTTGTTAACTTAGGGTACTCCAACCTACAAGGCGATGAGATAAAAGCTCTATTCTTAGCTCCAAATGGCCAATCATTAACTGAGTTTTTGTTGAACCAGCGGAAAGGTCCTATCCAATTTCTCATTACAGGCATACTAAAACTCTTTGATGCTAACTATGCCAATGAATTTTTATTAAGACTACCTTTTGCTATTGCAGGCATATGCTCCGTACTTGTCTTATATAAACTTGTAACACAACTCTTTAACACTAAAGTTGCATTCTATGCTTCTCTACTTCTTAGCATAAATGGACTATTTATAGCGTTTTCGAGAATCGCACAATACCAATCTTTTGTTATTCTCTTTGCACTTTTAACTCTTTACTTCTTGGCCACTGCTAATAAGAATGTTAACAAACTCTATATGGCCGCCGTAATGTGGGCACTCTCAATTTTGTCACATTATGATGGGGTATTTATCGCGCCAATGGTTGGCGTACTAGTGTGGCAATGGTATAAGAACGTTAACCTTAGCAAGAACAAAAAACTTAAAGTTATTACCAGGTTTGCTTTGCTCTTTACCTTGCTCATCTCTATCTTCTATATACCTTTTGTACTCTCACTAACTGATGGCACCTTAAATTATTGGCAGGGGCGAATCACTTCAGCTGGCTCAAAGATATCAAGCTCACACTATCTGTTTGAGCTATATAACCCTTTTGGCATGCTCTATTTCTATTATTTGTTTAGTCTTATAGGTCTGTTCTTTGCTATCCGCAAACCAACCTTAAGTACTAAAGGACTGATCCTATGGTTAGCATTCCCATTAATATTTATGGAATTACTCGTATCTATTCCGGGAACCCATATTTATACCTATTTGATACCGGCAATAATTCTTATAGCTCTTGGGATAACTTCCTTTGAGCAGCAACTTCAGAAAGTTAAATTAAAACTGTTCACACAAGCATATGAAAGTGTGGTGGCTCTAATATTGTGCTTTTTTACATTGATTGCATTTCATATCTTTGTAGATAACAATAATGAATATCCATGGGAGGAAGAAGCTATCTTTCGCTTACAACTAGCTAAACCACTGCAGTATTATCACTTAAGTCTTTTTGGCTTTCCTTACAATCGACACTGGGAAGAGATTGCGGACTATCTTGCCTCATACGACGTAACCATACCCTATACAACCAATGAAAGAGGCTCGATTAGCTCCTATTATATTAAAAATAAACGTGATGGTGCTAATGCTGGTTTCTATGTCGAAATTGTAAATCCACAATCATATATGCCTACAACATCGAATAAAAGAGTACTTGAGTGGATAAGTCTAAACGAACCTTTAAAAGTGTACTATAATCCAGATGGTAAAGAGACCGCTAAAATATATTTAATTCCAACTGCAACTAGCTTATAAATTATGAATAAAACTACATTTATTATATTACTAGCAATACTTACACTTTCAGGAGGAATTTTTACCATTAGCAATTATCAAAAAAAACTTTCTATAGAACCTAATACTGATCCCCAAATTACAGACGTGCCCACCTCTAGATTTATAGGTTGCCTAGAACAACGTGATTATCTAGCAATAGATAAGCTCATGTACATCGCTTGTGATGGGGGAGTAGTAGCTGTTGATATGCAGACAAAAAACATAGTTAAAACTCTAACTATGGCTGATGGCTTGGCTAATGAATTTATAACTTCTTTAGTTAACTATAAAGATTATCTATACATAGGTTCACAAGACGGAATAACTCAATATAACCTTACTACACACGATACTAAAATCATTAATACACAAACGGGCCTTTCAAATGGTGCAAATATCAAACTGTTACTAGATGAAGATAGATTATGGGTTGCAACCTTTGATGGACTTGACTCTATAGATTTGAAGACTTTAAAAGTAACACACCACAAAAAAGCCATAAACCCAGAAGTTGAGACATTAAATACGGTAGCACTAGCCAAAGGAGGGAACTTTATCTACGCATCAATCTTGGGAAGCAATAAAAGCAGTGCCTTTGTTGCCAGATTTAATACAGCAGCTAACACATGGGAAGTGTTTGAAGCAAACCGGTTTGCGAATGCACCAAGTACAGGGCTAAACATCTATGACTTTTATACAACGCAAGAAGGTGTGTATGCCTTCGATTTATTTAATACAGGACAAAACTTTGAGCTAACTTTTGAGGAGTTGCTGACTAATAATCGAGCTTGGAAACAAATTCTTGGCGAGGATTCGTGGAGAAGTATTTCAGAAGAGGATAAAGAAACGGTGCAGTTGGCTTATGATACTAAGAAGAAGAAACCGGTAACACTAATTAATGACTACACAACTAATAAAGTATGGCATGTTATAAACACCAAAGTTATTTCAGGTGGGGGCTTTGAAGTTCAAGGAAATGCATTACTTAAAGTGGATCATAAAACACTAGACAAGAACATCATCCAAGGTAATGCCGATGATACCTCCCTTATCTTGTTTGAACCCCTTGAATACACAAATTTAAGCTTAGCAGTCTATCAATCTTGTGGGCAAGGTTGCTCAAGACCCAAAGTCTACTTACATAATTATGTAACAGAGGCACTTGATGAAGTATTACTCCCAGTAGAAACGGCTGAGACCTTAAACGGCTATGCGTTTGTGTCAGCTTTTGATTCGAAAGAACTGGTACTCTATACTGTGGATACCACAACCCTTGAGGAAACTAGCTATACGCTAGATACTCTTACTAAACAATTTACCAAGCTTACAACTACAAAACTAAGTAAACTCCCAGATTTAGTTCATCCTATAAAAACGAGTAACAATGTGTATGATTTCAATTCACGTTTTACTCTTGCAAGAAGACTCGTAACTGCAACGACTAAAGAGGACATAGCTAAACTTGGGATAACCTACACAGCAAATGAAGATCTTATAAAACTACAATATAAAGGCAAAGAGTACACATTAAAAATGCTACCCAAGAGGTATAGCCCATTTGCTGATTGGTTACATACTATTGAGGTAAGAAAAATACAGATCGATCAGAATGTTGTATGGGTAGGTACCGATCGTGGACTAATGAGGATAGATGCCAACACCGGCGTAACAACATTGTTTGGTCCAAAAGATGGACTTATCTCACCAAATGTTAAAGATTTTATAGCAGTTGACGGTAAAGTAATAACAGCTTATAACGGTATAAGCATTGTAGAATAAATATATGCAAACTGATAAAGAAATAACTATAGAAGAATTAAAAAAAGAGTGTTGGGAGTTTGTTAAAACGCGAAACTGGGAAAAGTTTCAAACCTTGCGTAACCTTGCAATCTCCCTCTCCCTAGAATCTAACGACTTATTGAAATATTTTCAATGGATGAGTGAACAAGAGCTAGAAGACTTTGAAGGCCGCGAAGAAGACAAGCATACATACGCTCTTAAATTGATTGATATTTTAAGTTACATACTTATAGCATTCGAAAAAATGGATATTGATCTTAGTACCGTGTTCGCTGAAAAAATGCAGAAAAATAAAGCTAAGTATCAAGACACTACTTTCAACAAGAATAAAGACCTAAGTTGGGAAGACGACAATCAGATATATAATAAGATTAAGTTTGATAAACCATAAGTAAGCATGGACACCAAGTCTACTTATTTCCGAACTGTTTTTTTTACACTATTCTTCTTACTTCTACTGTTAATAACTCAAGGTTATTTTAGATTTAAAAATCTCGGCTATTCTAGCTTTAGCGTTGATGAAGTAAATGTCATGCTGCCGTTTAAAAATAAAGATGCCATTCTTAATCAAAAGTTTTTAGATAAAAATAAAAAAGGCCCTATTCAGTTTTTTATACCAAAACTTATGGGTTTAACGGGAACTGGAGTATATGATGAACTCGGGCATAGACTGCCGTTTGCGGTAGCAGGATTTCTTTCAATTGTTGTTCTATTCTTTGTAGTACGCGAACTCACACACTCTTCTAGTGCGGCTTTCATTGCAGCTAGTATATATGGTGTAAATGGGTTAACTATCGCACTTACTAGAATTGTACAATATCAAAGTTTGAATATGCTTTTTTCGCTGTTAGCACTTTTAGCCTTTATCTATTATACAAAAACGCACAAGTTGTATTTTGCTTTAGTAGGGGGACTTCTTTTTTCTATATCCTTTTTGACACACTGGGACGCAATACTCTTTGCTCCACTCCTTGCATATTTACTGGTAAGTAAGAAAAACATTAAGCATATACTAGCTACGGGTTTGCTGATTATCGTTTTGTGTGGTAGTTACGCTTTACCTTTCTATATTCATATGCGAGGTAGCACTGATAAACAAAGTTATTTTAGTAACCGAGTAGGGCTAACGACTAAAAAACTAGATGCTAGACTTACTAAGTTACGATTTACCTATGAGCTATATAATCCATTTATGTCATTTTATGTACTAATTATAGGAACTGCGCTATGTATACTATTGATAAAAAGCTTTCCACACTATCTCTTGTGGCATGTAGGTACAATCTTGTTCTACATGTTGTTAGTTAAGAGTGCAGGGACACATATCTATAATATTGTTATTTCTTTCAGCATTTGTATGGGGCTGGTTCTTGGGTTGGTACAAAAGAGGTTACCAAGCATACTTGCTGTATTACCAATACTACCGTTTTTGCCACTTCTTGGGTTTATGATGCATCAATCAAATATTTTATTTATTGACCACAAGCGAGAATATCCTTGGGAAACAGAAATAATTACTAAGAAATATGTTACTAAGAAATATCAAGCTAGTGATATTCCAAACTATAAATTAGGCTTTACCTATTTTAGAGATTATGAGCTGGTAAGGGGAGAATTAGAGCAAAGATTTCCGGATTACGCAGCCTATACTTTTGTAACCAATGACTACAAAGGCGTATTACGGTACTATTTTGATCTAAATCACAAGCCTACAAATAGAATGTTTGTAATTGGTGTCAAAAACCCATTCACGTTTGTGACCGATTATCGGTTTAGTGAGTATAAAAAAACAGCACTTTTTAATGTAAGAAATGACTATGGGCACACAGTTATGCGAGTATATACAGGACAGCTAAAAACTAACAAGTAACTATGCCTAAAAAACTACTATTTATATGCTTACTCATCACGACTACTTTAATAGCATTGCTATTAAGGAAAAATGCAAACCCTGCGCAAAATTTACCTACTCCGCAAACCAAATCCGAGGAAACACAAGGTACGGCATCTACTAAGCTACAGGTGAAGTTGGTGGCAGAAGGTTTATTCGTACCTTGGAGCATAGTATTTACAAACCCTGACCGGATATTAATAACAGAACGCAATGGCAACATTCGAGTTCTTGAACAAGGTAAACTGGTAAAAGAACCTATTCATAACATAGCGGAAGTTGTCTCAAATGGGGAAGAAGGCTTAATGGGGATGGCACTTGATCCAGAGTACAAGACTACAAAGTATATTTATATCTGCTACGCCTATACTAACGACAACTTGCTTAAAGCAAAGCTTGTTAGACTTAAAGATATGGGCAACACTTTGCAAGTAGATAAAGAGCTCCTGACTAATATCCCGGCTGCAAAGTATCATGCAGGATGTCGCTTAAAATTCGGCCCAGATGATAAATTATATGTTACAACGGGCGATGCTGGAGATAAGGCTCTTGCGCAAGACAAAGCATCCTTAGCTGGGAAAATATTGCGCCTTAATAAAGATGGCACACGTCCTGATGACAACCCGTTTGCCAATTCTTATGTATATTCATACGGACATAGAAATGCTCAAGGACTAGCTTGGGATAAGAGCAACACTTTACATGCAACTGAACACGGACCTAGTGGCTTTGATGGTAAACCAGGTGGAGACGAACTAAATTTAATTATACGAGGAGCTAACTATGGTTGGCCATTAGTCTCACATGACAAAAAGCAAGAAGGAACACAAACCCCACTTCTTACATATACGCCAGCAGTTGCACCTGCATCGCTTCTAATTTACTCCGGAAAACTGTTTAACCAGTATGCCGGGAATATGTTTTTTGGTGGGTTAAGAGGTGAAGGCTTGTATAGAATTTACACTCTAAATGGGCAATTGGTTACAGAAAAACTAGCTATAGGAGAATTCGGGCGAATTAGAGAAGTTGTTGAGGCTCCAAATGGAGAACTGTGGTTTAGTACAAGCAATATGGACGGTAGGGGAAATACAAGAACTGGTGATGACAAGATCTACCGACTCACAGTTAACTGAAGACTTTATTGTCTTTAGCATAGCAATATCTATATAATTAGATAGCTTATGGATAATCTATTTTATCAACTTGCCCTAGTTCTCTCCCTTGCCTCCTTCTTAGGTCTTGTTGTTTTTAAACTACGACTCCCGCTGGTGGTTGCTTATTTAGTAACAGGACTTTTGCTTTCTATTATTAGATTATTTGATATCGGACATTCACCTGTATTTGAAATACTTCCTGAGATTGGAATTGCATTTGTACTTTTCTTAATAGGCATGGAGTTAAATTTAAGCGAGCTTAAAGTTCTTGGCAAACCTATATTTGCGACAGCTTTAGGCCAGATTCTAATTACAACCCTGCTTGGGTATATGATTTCAAACCTATTGGGCTTTGAGTCAATGGAGTCACTTTATTTAGGACTAGGCCTGGCATTTTCATCAACAGTGGTAGTTGTGAAGATGCTTTTAGAAACACGTGATTTAAACTCACTATATGGCAAACTATCAATTGGCATGTTGCTTGTGGAAGACTTAGTTGCAATTGTTGTCTTAATGCTTATCTCACTAAGCAGTTCGACAAAATTGGGCGGACTTGAAAGCCTTGCTCCAATTGGTATGCTTGTTCTTAAGGCTGTAGGCTTATTCACACTTACTTTTGTACTTGCAAAGTACATGTTAAACAAAGTATTTGAATATACTGCAAAATCTGTAGAGTTACTCTTTATTACATCAATTACATGGTGTTTTGCATTTACCAGCTTGTCAGTTTTTGCAGGGTTTTCTGTGGAAATTGGAGCGTTCTTAGCTGGTGTTGCCCTAGCGTCTTCGCCTTACCACTTACAAATACAAGCCAAGATAAAACCTATGAGAGACTTTTTTCTAGCACTCTTCTTTATTTACCTTGGCTCTACTGCAGAACTTAGAGAAATTAGTGCAGCACTACCTATCATTTTTGTCTTCACTTTGTATGCTTTGATTGCAAAACCTATTATTTATCTCCTTATCTTAAGCAGATTTGGGTTTAAAAAACACACAATCTTTCAAACCTCACTTAATTTATCGCAAGTATCAGAATTCTCTTTAATTGTTTTACTTGTTGGTGTTAATGCAAAAATCATTGAACCTGTAACTATTACGATTATGGCTGCAGTTGCGGTGTTATCTATTACTATTTCTTCAGTTCTTATTGCAATGTCTAAGCTACTCTACAAACACATGTCTCCACTGGTGTCAGTCTTTGAAAGAAAAGGCTTTTCGCATCACTTCGAACATAAAGTTAAAAAAGAACTAGATGCGCATGTCATTGTAATAGGAGCGCACAGAGTAGGTACTCCAATTGTTAAATATCTACATGAACATGACATACCTTTTATTGCCATGGACTTTAACCCAACAATTGTAGGAGCTCTGACTAGTCAAGGTATAAATGCAGTATATGGCGATATTGGCGATCCTGAAATATTAGACTATTTGCAAATCGAACATGCAAAATTAGTAATTTGCACAGCTTCAGATCTATTAGATAACGAGCTGTTAATAAGACTTGTAAAAGAGAAAAACACTAATGCCAAGATTGTTGCACGCGCGGTAGATACACAGCATGCAAATACTCTTAAAAACATGGGTGCTGATTATGTTTTACTTCCAGAGAAAGTCTCTGGAGACTATATTGTGCATCAAATAAAACACTACTGGCCGGAAGTAAACTTTAAAGATGGCATTGTCTTTGGCAATAAGGCTATTAGTACAATCGCTTAGTGTAAGAATTCAAGCAGCATAAAGAGGAAAAACATACACAGTAAGATAAACCCTTCGCCTCTTTCAAGTTTTTTATTCCTGATGAAGTACAGTAAAACACCTGCACCTAAAGGAAGTAGCAGAAGATTATACTTAATGCCGGTAGTAAGGTTAATTGGCGAGCCATTTCCAAGCGTCAGGAAGCCTAAGATGAGTGTATTGATAGTGGCAGAGCCTAGATAATCCCCCAGAGCAATGTTTTTTTTCTTAAGTAAGGTTGATCTTGCAAGGATAGATAACTCAGGAAGATTTGTGCCAAAGGAGAGTAGTACTAAACCTAACACAAATGGCGAAAGACTATATTTCCCAGCATACAGAATTGTAGTATCAACAATAAACTTGGAGGACATAACAATTAGAAATACACCAAACAGTATTTTTATAAGTTCCTTATAAGTACTTACGCTATGCTTAGTAATAGCATTTTCAAGTCTTGCAAGTAGCGTGTTTTTAGTAGAGATGGTAAAAGCCAAGAAGGCAAAAGACACTAGTAAAAAGAATGCCTCCATTAAT
This sequence comes from uncultured Candidatus Saccharibacteria bacterium, assembly GCA_964563965.1. GTDB lineage: Bacteria > Patescibacteriota > WWE3 > UBA101185 > UBA10185 > CAZCAQ01. The sequence continues at coordinate 1,697 of CAZLZI010000030.1, read as the reverse complement.
GTTAGTTTCTTATCAAGTACAAAAAATACCGGAAGCGATATGACTAGAAATGAGAGAGGAAAGTTAATAAGACCTGTTTGTTCATTAAATGTTACAGCTTTATTAAGTACTGCAAGTAGTGGAATAACAAGGAGTATTAGGATTGCAGAACCACCAATTAAATTACCGACTGATATCTCTGGAGTGTTATCCACAAGCGAGAAGAATGCAACAGAGATTTCACTTAATGATGTAAGTACTCCTAGAGCAAAGAATGACACTAGAAACGAAGATATATTTACTTTTTTTGAAATCTTTTCAACTGAAGTAATCGAAATACCAGCCCCAGTCCACAATGTAATAAAGGAGATCAGCATAAGGGAAAGATCCATTATCATATACTAATTAAAACACAGATCAAAGGGATACTACAAATACTTATTTATTGCACTGGGGACTCTTTCTAGAGGTACGGTGTTCCACATGTATAGTACATTCTCAAGTACACATTTAATTAACGAAGACGCAACTAAGTCTTGTTCCTCAGCCAATGTATCTTGGACGATTGATTTAAACCGTTGATTAGAGACAAAAGTATGAATCAAGCTATCGGTAGGTGGCATAAGGCTATCAGCAAACTTGTCAGAGTTAACCCACTTTGTAATAAAGTAATGGAATGTCATATTGCCTTCAGCATTATCAATGAGTTTTGCAAGTAGTGCTTCAAAACAACTAAGTTCTGGGTCCCAAGCATGTTGGCCTTTAAGAAAGGTACTAGCAGTATTAAATTGTTGTAGAAGGATTTGATCGCTTGAGGAAAGCATGCTTTTAGAAATAACAAGTTCTTGTGCTTCAAGTCTTTTATTAAGAGTAGAGGATCTGGATTTCTCTATCACGGTGACATCTCCCATTGTAAGCTCGGGAATATCGTGAATCCAAAGGATTCTCTCAAGAAGCGTTTGATTTAGATGTGTTTGAAGAAAGTGCGTTAAATGAATACATTTTAAAACGTGTGTAAAAGTATTATCTACTATAACGTTTGGGGGGTATTCCTTAAACTGAAACCTTTTAACATTACTAAGTGCTAGTACCTTTGCTGTAAGATCACTTGGAATAGAGGACGCTGTCACTAAATAGGCATGGGTACTTAGAATGTCAGCATAATTAAACTCCATGATGGTAGTGTAGTACTTCTATAGGCAAACTTTAAGAGGAATAAACACCATCAAGAAACAGTTTCACTTTAAATACATCTTCATCGTGTCAAGCAGACTAATTTGCAACTAGTTTAAACTATAATCGGATAGTTTCTGTTTGATTTCTGAGTCCGAAATCTCTCGTCCTGCCAAGTATTCTACTTTGTCAGAATAGTCAATGTCTTCAAAGTACGATAGTTGTTCCCTAAACAAACGCTCATTGTACTCAGTGCCAAAAATCTCTTTTGTTTTGCTTGTGATATCTTCAAATTTATTACTTCGTAGTATAAAGAAAATATCTACATAATCTTTCCACTTTGCTCTCCGACCTAGTGCAAAAACTTTCATTGCGGCAAGGGTTAGTATATCGGGAACTTTAACTATACCTTCGAAATTATCTGAATAACTTAGTTTATATGGGAATTTATAAAATGTAAGTTTAACCCCATCTACAACTAAGGTAAGTTCTTCAGGCTCCTCTATTAAAGTTGATTGAATTATATGGTTTTTTTTAATGGTTGT
>CAZLZI010000029.1:0-12110 GCA_964563965.1 uncultured Candidatus Saccharibacteria bacterium | reverse complement strand
TCCATATCAGTGAGCATGACACCAAACAGAATATTTGTAATCAAGGTTAGAAATTTATTACCAAAGTAATGCAAATTAGACATATCTTCATAATTACCTGAAAACCTAGACCCATATACAACATCTGCTCTTCCTGAAGTTATTGGCTCAATCAGAAGTCTGTAGTCATTGGGATCATACTCAAGATCTGCATCTTGAATAATGACATAATCACCAGTTGTGTGTTGTATACCAGTCCTAAGAGCAGCACCTTTACCAAGATTAACCTCGTGATGAAACACGCTTATCTGAGGGTACATGACCTTAAGACTATCGACTATCTCACCTGTTTTGTCTTTAGACGCATCGTTTACAATAATTAATTCTTTTTCAATAGAACCAAGGTCAACTTTTAGCACAACTTCAATTAGTTCTTTCACAGTTGATTCTTCGTTATATACAGGGATTACTATAGATAATTTATTCATATTTTATCTTATAAATATGCGTGTAGAATTCAGCTCCATTTACAAACGCATTACTACTATAAACTTTTTCTAAATAGTTCATATCAGGTTTAAATTCAAAATACGGCCGTTCTTCATTTGTTACAAGCAAATATTCGTATTTTTTCCCTGCAATTAACTCATTATAGTCTATTTCTTTATCATTATCCAAAGGTTTAAAGTCCCCTCTTACATTATCATACGGGTATAAATCGTTCAGATTCCACTCAACAATCGAAGCAGTGTCATTATGCAAAACATCCCCCTCAAGGGAATTTACTGCATATTGGGAAGCCTCAATCAAAGTGGTATATATAGCACTGTGGGTCTTCACAGTAGCAAAAGACCAAATGACACAAGACAGAAATACACCCAGTAGAAAGTTCAGCTTTTTACCAAATGTTAAAGAAAGAACAACATAGCCTTGTATAAGAAGTACCAAGATAAAAACATACTTATCTACTAATAAGAATTGAAGGCGGAGCATGTATTGAGAGGTCGCAAAAACAACTGTTAATAGACAGTACGCAGTAGCGTACTGCAGTATCTGTCTTTGAGACAACACTGCAATAAAATTTAAGGCAATAATAATGACAAGAAACGGAATAACTGGCATGAAAAGTCTAGGTACAGCTGCGGGCCACAATAACACAAGTGCAATCTGCAAAACTAAAAAGATGCTTAATGTATAGTTTTGTTTAAAAAACTGCATATTTTTGAAAACAACAGAAAATGCACCAGTAATACCCATCAAGAATAAGAACGACACTAAAAACACCAACACCATATTGAGGTCATAAGCCCTGCCCTGAGGCTCGTCAAGGTATGAAGAACCAAATGGATTGCGGTAAACAAGGTATGGGAGCACAAATACTAAGGAGCTAACCGAGAAGCTGATAGCATTGGCTAAAAACTCTCTAACATTCTTTCTTTGTAGCAACTCGACAATAAGACCAAGCCCAATCGATAACCCAAGGATATAGCCTTCAAAACGAGTAAGCACAGAAAGGCCTACAAGTACCCCTAAAAGAACATACTTCATATACTTTTTAGGATAAACATAGTAAACAGTAAAAACTGCTAACACAAAGAATAAAAATAAGACATCAGTCATAATACGCAATGACCAATAAAATAGTACGGGATTGAACATGTACAAGACACTAACAAGTACTAGGCAGTAAGTTTTAGTATTAGATAAATCCTCGTCTTTAAACACTTGCGTTACTAAATACCGAGCCAAGATATAGAAAAGGATAAAACTTGCAAGCCCAATGATAAACGTTATTGCCCTACCCCACATTAATGGATCTATTACATCAGGCCTTAATGCTAGTACTGCTGCCATTAATGGCGGTCTTTTTTCATCGTCTGGGTAGTCACCTTGAGCTTCAATACTTAGAGCTGAGCGTAATATCCTGTAGGAATCCCCCCACTCTGCAACATTAATATTTATGACAAGTAAATGAGATAGTATGTAGACAATGAGTAAAACTATAAAAGTGTTTGCTTTAAATAGTTTTATAATGTTCGAGGACATGGTTATACACTTTTTCAATTTCTTCTACTTTTCTATCCCAAGAAAACAATGATCTGATTCTGTTTGTATCCACAAACGGCTCACTCTCAACAATTTTTCTAATCTCAGTAGCAATAGTTTTGGGATCAATTTCTTTTAAGTAAAATAATCCTTGCAGCTCATCTTTTAGTTTAGATCCAGAATAAAGTACAGGAACCCCGCAAGACAAACTTTCAAGTACTGCTTTGGAAGTCCCTTCCCAATAAGACGGGAGAACAAATATATTTGAAACCTGCATCGCATACGGCACTTCCCGATAAGGACTAACACCTATTCTTAAAACTCTGTTTTCCAGATGATGCTCTTCAACGTATTTTGTAATTCTTTCAATATACTTTTCATCTCCATCCCCCATCAAAATTAGCTTGTATTCAATAGGTAGGTAAGTTAAGGCTTCGACTAAGACATGAATATTTTTGCGTTCTTTGATAAAACCAGCGTTAAGAATTACCTTGTCTGCAAATATAAGACCGAGTTCTTTTCTAGTCTTATCTCGCTCATTCGAATCAACACTAGTAAAAAGGTTTGTGTTAACACCTGACTCGACAACAAAACACTTAGCAGGATCAGCACCGTATTCTTTAATAGATGCGTCCATTACATCTTGGCCCACGAATATGTAAGCGTCAGCTAGCTCAATTGCAAGCTTATTTGCTTTGACCTCCATAGGAAAGGAAACCTTTTCGGTATACCACTTTAATGGCGAACCTTTTTCAGTCAATTTATCCCATCTAGCTTGCGCATTATTATGGAAATGCACTACAAGTGGTATTTTAGTTTCAGTAGAATTTTTGTAGAACTTCTTCAAGAATTTTCTATATCTAAGAATCCAGTAACCGAAATGCCCATGCATATGGATCAAATCAGGTCTGTTAAAGACCCTCCACATCAAATAATAGATCAGCAATACAGGTCCTGTTGTAAACAACAATGTTGCAGGCAGTAGTTCACGAAAAAAGGTGTGTATTCGTACATTTGGTAACTGCTCCACAGGACCGGCTTTAAACCATCTACCACAGAATACATCAATAAAATGCCCTCTTTTAGCTTGGTGGGCCGTAACCTCATATATATGCGGTGGTAACCCTATCCACGGAGGAGGCCATTCATATGATATTCTAAGTATTCTCATAGTTCGTTTATAACCTTTAAGTACTTTTGAACCATAATTTCAGAAGTAAAATTAGTTTCAAAATGCTTTCTTGAAGCAATCATCATTTGTTGTAACTTTGCAGTATTGGTTACTAGCTCAGTTAATACTTGTAACAAAACAGCTTTATCGCCGGGTTTTACCAAGTAACCAGTACTCCCATTAATGATAGCATCCTTACTACCTCCTATGTCTGAAGCTACAACAACCAACCCTTCGGCCATCGCTTCTATAATAGACATGGGAAACCCTTCAATTCTGAGTGTCGGAAGTACTAAGATACTGCTACGCTTGCTTGCTTTTACAATCTGGTCTTTAGTTACCCAACCTAAAAACTCTACATTCCCCGCTATCCCTAAGCTCTGTGCTAATAATTCCATATCTTTTTTCATCGGACCATCTCCGGCTATAATCAACCTAGCATCGGGATGATTAGCAACTAAAGAGCTAAATACATGCATTAGTGGAACAACGCCTTTTGAATACTCGAGCCTGCCTGAAAACAAAATGGTTTTACTTACTGTCTTTTTAGCTACAGATAGATCACTTGATTGAATACCGTTGTTAATGACAACGAACTTTTCTTCCGGTGCATAAGTTTCGTCTAACAAAACCTGTCTTACAAATGACGACACTGCTACCACTTTGTTAGCACCGAGTACACACTCACGTTGTCTTGTAAAAAAATTCTTTAATGCATACCCTGTATTGGGTATGAGTTTAAGCAATTTCTTAAGTGAAAAACTTCGTAACTCTAGCAAGTAGGTTCGATACTCAGAAATAATACTGCCATGAGCTACCATTATGGACTTAAATGAGTGCTGTTCTTTCCTCTTTATCACTCCTACGCCAGCGGTACTCTGAGAAATCACAACATCAAAGTGTTTTTCCTCATCTAGCTTTAGAAATTCTTCATAAGACCGGTTTACCCAATTTTGTTTGTCTGAAAAACCAAAGAACCCAAAAAATCTTCCCATTTTATAAATACAAGGAACAAAAATATATCTAATACCGTTATGCATTAGATCAAGATCTCCGCTATAGTCTTTCTGAGGTGTGAAGATAATTACATCATGTCCGCTAGAGACAAGGCCTTCACATAAAACTTGGTTTTGGGTTTCAAGTCCGCCGTGAGTAGGATGAAAAATTGTTCCTTTAACAAATACAGATATACGCACAGAGTTATTTTAGCAACAAATTATGGAGTAACAACACGTTTTTACTTGAAGAAAACATTTCTTTAGCATCAAAGTAGGCTCTCTTGCCTAGATCTTGTCTTAATAAGCTGTCAGCAAGTAGTTTCTTTATTGACTGGGCAATACTTACAGCATCTCTTTGCGGAATAAGAAGAGCGTTATACACATTCAAGAAGTCTGTTATGCTTCCCGCATCGGTTGCTATAATAGGCAGTTTTGAGAGCGCTGCTTCAATGACTGCGTTGGGTACACCATCAGAATCACTTCCCTCTGATGAAATACTTGGTTGCACAAAGATGTCAGCGATTCTATAAAATTGTTTTACCTCTTCGAAGGCAACACCCTTACCTTCGCCGTAAATCTTGACTATGTCGCTTAGCCCTGCTTCTTTTATCTCATCAACATACTTGCTGTACATATCCACACCTACCGAAGCATCGTTGGCCCCGACAATTGCCGCCTCAAAAGAGATACTTTCTTTAGCAAGTAACTTACAGGCTTGGAGAAAGTACTCAAGGCCTTTTTTCTCAACAAATCTCGATACATTTACAAAGATTAACGGATTGGCTGGTTTTAAAATGTACGCACTTTTTGGTACTAACCGCTCTTCATCTAACCCATGGTAAATTAAGTGCACTTTATCTTTTGCCTGAGGACAAATTTCCAAACATTTTGCATAAGCATATTTATTACAAACTGTGGTGAACTTTACATGCGATAGTTTGAACTGCGGAAGAGATGGGGTTACAAAGATATCTTTAGCATGTATGTTTAAGCTGCAGGGTTTGCCTAAATACATTGCTGCTATAAGACACACTGAAGAAAACTCATTCATAAAATGAGCATGAAACTCATCCGTCTCAAACTTTTCAAAGACAACAGCATATGCAAAACCCTTAACAAATAGCCCCAGATTATGAGACAAAGAGTTAGTATCAAAAACATCTTTGCGTAAGATGTGTTTTAGACATGTAAGAGTTATTTGTGGTTTTAATAAGAAGTACTTAACAAAACCTACAGCTAAATCTCTATAAGTCATACGTGAATAAGAAATCTTGTTTGCAATGTTGTCAGAGACAAAGCCATTACTCTTTTTGAGTGCAAAGACTTCGATACTTAAAGTTTCATATGTGGCAAGCTTAGATATATCGCGCTCGATAAACGTTTCTGTCAGTCTTGGAAAATCCGGTACTACAACAAGTACCTTTTTCTTCTTACTAGTGTCGTCCATTTAACACGGCCTTGTGAGATTTTTCTGCAATCTGTTCACTGCCGTTTGTCCTTTTTCCTATTGCGAAATATGTAAGCCCGTATGATTCAACTAAAGTTTTATCAAGTAAGTTTCTACCATCAAAAACTACTTTACTTTTCAGACCTGTTAAATCTTCCTTTGTTAATCCTGTGAACTCATCCCAAGGTGTAAGTATGCAAAGAGCATCAGCCCCAGCAAGCGCTTCTTGGATACTTGATGCGTAGTAAATGTTATCACTTCCCAATTCTTTTTCTGCATTTACCATTGCTGCAGGGTCGAATGCGCGAATAGTGGCTCCCCTACCTCGTAGCATACGAACAATTTCTACTGGTACTGACTCTCTTATATCATCGGTTGCTTCTTTGAATGCTAATCCTAAAACAGCAAACGTCTTACCTGATAGATTAGAGCCCAAGAAACGGATTATCTTATGTATGTAGTGAGTACGTTGTAATTCATTTACTTCCATGACGCTTCTTAACAATCTAAAGTCATACGCTTGGTCTGTTGAAGTTTTATAAAGAGCTGCTACATCCTTTGGAAAACAACTACCACCGTACCCAATACTAGCCAGTAAAAATCTTGAGCCAATTCTAGTATCTAGTCCCATACCTTTAGCAACAAGCGACACATCAGCGCCCGATCTCTCACACAACTGCCCTATCTCATTTATAAAAGAGATCTTTGTTGCCAAAAAAGCATTTGATGCATATTTGATCATCTCTGAGGATCTGAAATCACATTCTACAAGTGGAGTAGTTAGATGGGCATATAGCTTTCGCATAACCTCAAGCGCCCTATCGGAGTCAGATCCTACTATAGTTCGATCGGGATTTCGCATATCTTCGATTGAATGTCCTTCTCGCAAAAACTCAGGGTTAGAAACAACACCAAACTCAACATCTTGTGCTAGATTTTCTTTAATGAGCATTCTAACGTACTCATTTGTACCAACCGGCACAGTACTTTTAACAACAATTACTTTAAAAGAGGTAAGATTTTTACCTATCTCTCTAGCAACAGTTTCAACAGCATTTAAATCCGCAGCACCTGAATGACTTTGCGGAGTACCTACACATATAAAAACAACCTCAGCATCTTTCATGCCTTGGGACAAATCAGTTGTAAAATCAAGGCGTTTTTCAGCTATATTCTTTAGAACTACTTCTTTAAGTCCAGGTTCAAAGATAGGCATCTCACCAGATTTAATCTTTGCAATTTTAGCAGCATCGATGTCCACTCCCATAACCTCATTACCCCACTCAGCAAATATTGCTGCGCCAACAAGACCAATGTACCCGGTTCCAATTACACATAGCTTCATTTTGTATAAACTCCTTTTAAACCATTAAGTCTTATCTTAAGAACATCCAGTGCCATCTTGACTGAATTGCCCCAAAAGTTAAGCCTTGTGGTTTTTATATAAGTCCACGTTACAGGGACTGATTTAATTTTATACCCTAACAACTTACAAATTAATAAAACTTCGACATCGAAAGCACCAAAGAATGGTTTTTTAATCACTTCGTCATGATCGGCATAAACAACAAGACGACCAAATACATCTCTTGCCAACTCACCTTTATAAAGTTTAAAACCGCACTGAGTATCAGGAAATTCTGGTAACGCCAACAGTCTTACAAATAAGTTAAATGCACGACCGATAATATGCCTAAAACGAGGTTCCCCTTTTCGCAAAGCACCGCTGCCCTCGCGTGAGGCTATAACTACATCATACCCGTGGTCGTCGACCCAATGCATAAACCTCTTCAGTTCATCAATTGGGGTCGCCATGTCGGCATCAACTGTTAAAACATACTCACCTTTAGTGTTTAGTACTCCTGTTCTGACAGCAGCTGCCTTACCTTTATGTGCAGCCTGTATTAGCCTTATTTCTGGGTGGTATTGTGCATAGTCAGAGACTTTGGCAACAGTAGCATCGCTACTGCCGTCATCTACAACAATAATCTCAAAAGAAGGTTCAAACGGAGTCATGAAGTTTAAGATTTGGGTAAGAGAGGCTGTAATAACGCCTTCTTCGTTGTAGGCAGGGATTACTAGTGAATATTTAATATCATCCATAGCTTATTAATTCTACAGTACTAGGTATGTAGTTGCCAAATCAGGCTTTTTTGGACTTTCTCCAGATTAGTCTTGAATAAACTGTGTAATTCCAAACTAATCCAAAGGCAATACCGATAAAAAACGCTATATTATCAACAATAAATGTTTGGCCAAATCTTGCTTCGGCTATACTTACAAGATAAGTCCTCACTATTATAGGAACATATGAGAATAGCGCATAGACTGGGAAGTCTCGTAATAGGAGAAATTTGCTCTCCTTTTTATTGTGTTGAAATGACCAAAAGTTGTTAATCAAATAAGTTACAACCATGGCTACAGAACCGGCAAGTGCAGCTGATGCACTAGATTTCATAACCAGTCTTAAAATATTAAAGATTGTGGTATCGGTAAATAGTCCAGCAAAGCCCGTAATAAGAAATTTAAAAAAGTGTTTGCTATTTCGCGCTTTGATTGTGATAACAACGCGTAAAGAGTCGAGCATATTGTTTCTCTCCATCTTAGACTCCCCATCTTCACGTACACCAAAGTGAATTGGTACTTCAGCTATTTTTGCTCCAAGTTTGTTGGCTTGATACAGTAGATCCATCTTGTAGGCAAAACCTTTGGATAGAATTGCATCAAGATCCATTTCTGCAAGCAAAGTTGTTTTAGTTGCTCTAAAGCCAGAGGTGTAGTCGTGTATATCTCTTGTACCTAGTAGCACTTGGGTAAACAAATTGCCACCAACGCTTAAGATTTTTCGCTTTAAGCCCCATTCAGCAGGTATACTCCCGCCCTTAACAAATCTTGAGCCGATAACATAATCATAGCCTTCTTCAATTTTGCGAACTAAACTTAATAGCTCGCTAGGATTGTGTTGGAGATCAGCATCCATTTCCAGAACAACATCACTTGGTATTTCTTTAAGCACATGTTTGAAGGCATATATATAGGCAGCACCCAATCCCGCCTTTTCCTGCTCTGTAAGCAGTTGCAAGAATGGGTATGATTTAGAAAGCTCTATCACAGTTTGAGAGGTACCATCGGGAGAGTTGCCATCTACAACCAAGACTGTAAATGTGTGCTGAGGGACCTTAGTAAATTCACTTTGGAGTAAAGGTACAAGTTTTTTTAAATTTTCTGACTCATTGTAGGTTGGTATAATAATAGTAATTCTCATAAACAAAACAGCCCCCATTAAATATGCGAGGGCACTCTATATTCTACAGCATTTCACTTTAAATGCTATATGCCCCTGTAGACAACAGGGCAAGTAAAAATACGATGAAAGCAAAGAGCAAATATTCAGCTACAACAGCATTAGAGAGTCTATCTTCTATATAATGATGAATTATCCCCCATAGAGCATAAAATGTACTGGCGCCAAAAAAGATAAGGGCTTGGATATAGGGATTAAATCTAAACAGATACGCTAAGCCGACAAATAAGCCAAGTCCTACAACAAGAAGTATGTACATAAAAATTTCCTGATTGAAACGATCATCGTGTTTTGTAACTATCTTAAAGTTTTTCATTTAGAGAACTATTCCTGGTTTTATTAAAAACAAAATACTTAGTACAAGGATTGTAAGGAACAATAAGTGAGCAAGTGTATGCCCCGTTGGCTTAAAAATTACATGTTTGCGTGAGTACCAAATATCTAAGGACAATAATAGGACTAAAAACCCACCAAAAGCAAAACTTATGAGTTTGTTAAACGCACCTAAGTCATGGATGGTAAAAGGTGGTTTATATACTACCATTTCTTCTGGACTAAATTGATTTACTGGAGGCAATGCACTTATATCGGAGTCTCCTTTTACAGGTGCAGGTATCTGTACAGGTTCAAACGCTATGTCCGGTGTTTGTACATCTATACCTTGAACATTGCTATCGCCATTAGCAACTGGGTACCTAGCCCGACCAAACATTTGCACTACAAGAGTAGTCTCGTAACCGTCAAGCACTCCATTCACAACGGCAAAGCCAATATCATCATAGTTGCCATTTAGTAAGTTTTCTCTATGTGAAGGCGATTTATACCATGCTTCGACAACATCTCGTGAGTTATTAAAGTTTTTCGCCAAGTTTTCACCTGCATAACTATAATCATATTTCTCATTAAGGATAAAAAACCATGGTTGTGTACCGTCAGGAGCAACATGTGCCCAGTAGTTGTTTTTAAACATGTGTTGTGCCTTTTTAGAGGCTGCATTGGATAGAGACTGATTCATCCGCAGTGTACTTAAGCCTTTTTGTTGTCTGATTTTGTTTGTCTCGTCCAGGAGAGTATTAATATTTATGTTCGAAGCGTAGCTAAGGACACCAGGCATTGATTTGTGTGCTTGGTTAGTAAAAGTAATGAAGGTAAAGAGTATCAGAGCATAGAGGGATAAGAAGTGTTGGGATAGGAATGTAGCTCTTTGTTTAGTGTGAGGATTTGGTACTAGGTGATGTCGTCTTCTTCGTGGTGCAGGTTGTACTTTCATTGAGAGAATTATAAAACTGTTTAGGTGGGTTTGGGTAGAGGGAGCTTAGTTCAAATAGTATGTTGCGCCTATACTATGCTTTCGATATAGTTTGTTAGCTATACCAATAATACTTATACATTGTAAATAGTAACTGATTAAATATAGTAGATCATTAAGTCCCGCAGGAGACCATGTATTTGTATAAGTTTGAAAATAAAACAATAAATCATTGAGAAACAACACTACAAAAGCAACAGCCATAAGTAAAAAGTTATAACGAAAAGATCCCAAATATAAATAATTACAATAGAATAAGTAAACTGTAAGCAGTAAGATATCTATAATCTCTATAACGGGAAGAAGAAACTCCATCCAAATACGATAACTAGTGACCTCCATAGTATAAATTGGTGTGAATAAATGTAATGAGGCAAGCAAAGTAAAGCACAGGAGCAAAAGTAATAGTTTACTACTTAGGAAAAACCAATTTTTGTGAATCCCTCTTAATAAAAAACCTTCATATAACAAAATAGCACACCCCACTAGAAATAAACTAGAACTTACAATAAAGGATATATCACCTACATTTATATAAGGATTCTCTATTCCTGTACTTAAAAAAATCAGGGTATACGACAAGTGGCCGAGAAATTGAAACAAAAAAGCGAAGGCATACAATAGAAATGCCAAACCCACCTTGGTGCCGAGAAAAAACCAATCCTTCGAAACCATCAATGCTGCACCGAAAGCGAATAGTTCAATGACGTAAAAACTATCAGTAAAATAATTTGCAAGATACTCATCTTGTGTTGAAAGCTTGAGGTAAAAAAAAAGGATCAAATAAAATGAAAAAACAAGATGGAACAACATTTTGTAAATGCTTCTCATATGCTCACTTCTACAAAATGCAAATCCCCTTGTCAACAGGTAGATGTAAAAGTTACTGTTAGATATATGTATTTAGTTCAGTCTCTATATATTTGTCTACAAACTTACCCTATAGTATAATATGCTGATGACTATACCTAATTATCCTAAATTTAGACGACTAAACATGGAGGATAAAACAATATTTCAATCGATAAGTGCAAAGCTTGCACCATATGTTGAATGTAGTTTTCTTGAGATGTACGCTTGGAATCAACATAGAAACCCCACTCAGGTTAGTATTTTAAACAATAATCTTATACTTAAAACAGATGACTTTTTAAGGGATGCGTATACCACAACTTTTATCGGAAGAAACAATTTATACGATACTACAGTAAGACTTGTAGAAGACTACGGATACATTTCCAATATACATGAACCAATTCTGCGTAATATTAAGCGACAGCTTAAAACAAAGGGCTATAGGTTTACAGTAGAGACAGACAAAGTAGATTACTTAATTAACACTTCAGACTTCATTACTCTAAGAGGTGGTAATTTTGAAAATTTTCGAAGATTAGTAAGAAAATTTGATAACAATTATGCAAATACCACTGTTGAACAATTAGTGCTAGATTCTTCAAAAGACTTTAGTGAAATTATAAATCTCTTCAAGTATTGGGGCAAGGCAAGTTCTACGGTAAAAGAGTTTCAGCTGCAATCAGGTGTCGATTGTCTCCAAACTCTACATGCACATCATCAAGAATTCACCGAAATTGATGGCTTACTACTCAAAGTGGAGGGCAATCTAATAGGATTTTCAATAAATGAGAGGAAAAAGAAAAATTTCGCTGTGGGACACTTCCTGATTTCAGACAAAACATATAAAGGTTCTTTTGAAAAGTTAATTTGGGAAGTAGTTTACTACTATAAAAAGAACCACTATGAAACTATAAACATTGGATATGACCTCGGAATAGACAGTTTAAGAGCAACTAAAACAAAGATATTCGATAAATTATACAAAAAATACTGTATCTCTA